>CAZKOK010000576.1:0-2763 GCA_964554355.1 uncultured Spirochaetia bacterium
TCTTCACCTTGTCCCCGACTTCCAGGTTCCCGCTCTTGACCTTGTCGCAGCCGAAAGCCCAAACGTCGTGGAAGAGCTTTCGGTTCAAAATGTTCCTGACCGGGAAACGCTATTTTGCAGTAATTGTAAATCGCTTTCAGCAGTTTCCTGATGGAGTCATATTGAGGATCATCATACCTGTCAAAATAAAGCTGGCTGTGCCTGTAATCAGGCGGAATAGGATCAAGCTTTACCCCGTCTGGAACTCCGGAATCCTACATTGCTTTTTCTGAACCGAATCCTCCTGCAATGCCAATTTCAATACCGAGGATTTCCCGGTTCTGTTTATTGTTGTTCTGGGTTATATAGCTTCCCAAATGATATGCCCAGTATTCGATCGGATAATACTGATAGATCCTTCCGTCCAGGCCGATGAAGAAATCTACACATACTTTTACATACTTACCCTGACGCTGTGTTGCGTTATATATATCATAAACAAAGTGCTTAAAAATCCAGTCCAGATAATGTGCGGCGCCTGTATGGTGCAGGCATACTTGCTTGATGATCGGTCTTTTCTTCGGATTGTACCAATCTCCCCAATACTTTGAATAGTAATTCTGACCGGGCCCCCAGGTTTCTTCTCTCACTCTGAATACTTCAAGAAACATGAGTTCCGATTTTTCATATTTTATGTTCAACCATCTGTCGTGATACCTTCTTTCTCTATCAACTCTTTGATCTTTTGTCATCGTTTTTCCTATTTTAATAGATCATTTATACTCTGAGGTGTACTGCTGTCAGAGCACTCCAAAGCGGTTCTGTTTTTTTTGTCTTTAATATTTTTGTTTATATTTTTTTCAAGGATTTTTTCTACAAGGCCGTACCGAGCTAAAATAATAGCCGTATGAAGGATCGTTCTGCCTTCATTATCAATGGAATTAATATCAGCACCGGAAGAACAAAGTAAATCCAGAAAAGTTTGTGCGGATTTTAAATCAGTAATCCGGAACAAGGCGTTTTCTCCATAATACCGGTCCTTTATATTCGGATTTATCCCTATGTCCAGAAGATATTTAACCAGTCCAATATTTTGCGAATAAACAGCAATATTAAGAAGAGGTGTATCATCCAGTCTGCTGAGATACGGATCTGCTCCGTATTCGAGCAGGGTTCTGACTATCCTGAAAGCGTTTTCATGGTTTTCCAGGGAAGCGGCATAATCAATGATTGAATCGCCGTTCGCAACAGGGCTGTCAATACCTAATCCGTTTTTAATTTTGTCAATAAGCTTATCTTTATTGGCTGACTCAATCATTGCAATAATATTTTCGTCCCTGGTTGTCAGGACATATCCATCATTGAAAACGATTTTTTTATGGAAAACAGTTTCTGAATATCTGTAATAAGGAAGAGTAACATTTTCAATATTAAAAAAAGACGGATCTGAACTTATTTCGGAATAAATCAGTGTAAACTGGTTATCTAAAGAGGAATATGTCCATTTGCCGTAAATATGATCATTGAGAGTGCCGTTAAAATCGAATGTATGGTCTTTTTTTATTTCCATTCCGAATGTGCCGTCTCCCCAGAAACCGATAAAGAAATCTTCGGTATATTTTTCAGGGTCTTTTGTTACCAGCGGGAAATTTTCAAGCGTTTCAGCATATTCAGGAAGATTCCTTACCGGGTCAAGATCACTGTCGGTTTTCATTTTTTCATATCGTCCGTTATCCAGGCTGATTGCACGTCTGAGATGAGTAAAAAGAATATCGGTATCAACTTTCTCTCCCATGCCGTACAGAATGGACAAGGCACAGGCCCTGTTGTAATGGGCGATCATATTGTCGAAATCCAGAAGAAGCGCACAGCGGAATATTTCCGATGCGGATTCGTATTCTTTTCCGGAATACAATTTATAACCGTATGTGTTAAGTTTTTCAGAAGTAAGTTCCGTAGTCGGAAATCCCGAGTCCCTGAGGATCGTCAGAGATTTTACCGGAAGCTGCAAGCTTGAATTATCCCTGGGAATCGTTTCAGCTTCATTCGGAACGATATTGTTGTCAGTTGTTCCAGGTGAGATTTCCTTCACTTCCCGGTCAGCTGATATTCCATTTATGACGGAAAAATCATTATCCTGTTCTATTTGATTTTCATTACTTTTACTTCCACATGAAAAACAGATCAGAAGAATTAGGGAAACAGGTAATAATTGCTTTTTCATGTTTACTTTTTTACCTCCGGATAACAAGCTTATATTGAAAAATTAAAATCCCCGACATCTATAATGAGCTCGCATTTTTTGCCTGTAGGTATCTCTATGGTACCGTCCAGAAGATCTTTTGTACTCACATGGATTTCCAAAACATTCTCGTTTTCTTCAGAATTATCATTTTCCCGGTCTGCCATTCCTTTTCTTCTCTATCGGGGCCGCTCAGGATATAGCTGATGTTTTCCATGATTGTACAGTTGCCGGATTTTAATATGACAGTCACCTTGTCCCCGACTTCCATGTTCCCGCTCTTCACCTTGTCGCAGCCGAATGCCTAAACATCGAAGAAAAACTTCGGCTTGACGTCCAGCGGATTGTCCGGATCGGGAACATACTGATAGCGCCACTTGACCTCCGCCTTGCCCTTTTCCTTGCGCGTGGTCAGCGTATCGAAGGGCTGGTCCTTTTCGGGATCGGCCCCGTCCGGAAATATCCGGAACTGGGTTGCTCCCCGGAGGCCGTTCTGACTCTTTATGTCGACCGAAAGCGTAACTTCGTCGCCGACTGTCGCT
>CAZKOK010000577.1:0-2762 GCA_964554355.1 uncultured Spirochaetia bacterium
AACTTACTTATATTTATTCTGACAGGCAATCTTTTTTATCCGCTGCATTTAGATGTGCGTATTCCGGCTGAAAATATACCCGTTATCCTGTTTACTCATGCCTTCCGGGCTGATAAAATTACATACTGTCAGCAGGCGCTAATAACCTGTATGCCGGCAAAAGACTCAGATTCCCGCCAGCGCGGGAATGACAGATGAATTTTCAGGAGAGCAGTTTTTGAAAAAAGCAGCTGTTATTCTATTAGCTTTAGTAACGGCTTCCTGCCTTACACCGTATGATCCCGGTTTTAATTATCTTGAGCTGCTGATTGATTCTCCTTCTTTCGATTACAGCAGCAGCGAACCGGATGCTAAATTCATTTACCAGTCCGCCGGTTCGGAAGAACTGAAATATCTGGCAGAAAAATGGAAAATCAAAAGTATTGCGCAGTCAGGAACAGATTTTGAAAAGATGCTTAAGCTTATAAAATGGGTCAATTCATCGACTTATCAGAACGGCAGTGCAAAAGTACCTGTTCCGAAGACTGCGGACAATTTCCTGGGTCTTTCCATTAACGGGCAGAACAGCGGACTGAACTGCCTTGCTACGGCAATTATCCTGACTGAAGTACTGCTGGCCTCTGATATTCCTGCCAGAACGCTGACACTTGTGCCGCTTAAAGCTTACATAGACTGTCATGTGGTTGTTATGGCATGGAGCAGCGAATTTGAAAAATGGATCTTTCTGGATCCCGGCTACAATGCATGGTTTCCGGGACCGGACGGCATACCGTTAAGCCCGATGGAAATACGCAAGGCCTTTCAGACAAATTCGATAAGCCCGCCTTCCGAAGAATCAGGATGGAACGGAGGCCCGTTTGACCTTGATTATCTGCATTATCTTTCAAAAAACTTTTTCCAGTTTTATTCGGAAATTGAATCGTCTGTCGGATATGAAGACCTTGGCGCAAAACGGGTCAGGGTGTACCTTTCTCCTGCCGGAATCGATCCTCCGGTAAATCTGTTTACAAAGAACATAATGATCCGCAATCCGGACATATTTTTCAAACCTCCGTCAGAATAACAGGACAGCCTGATAATGAAAAGAAAAAACAAAAAACTGTGGAACCTTCATTACCGGAACAGCAGTCCCGGATCAGTAAAGCATGACAACTGGCTGAAAAAACACTCTGAACTTTTCCATGAAAATGAATATATTCTGGAGGCCGGGTGCGGTTTTGCCCGTAATTCACATTACCTGCTTTCACAGGGACACAAGGTAATTTCATCAGATTTCAGCAGGACTGTTCTGGGAAAGCTGCGCAGCCTTTATCCAGAACTTGTCCCGGAAAAAATAAATCTGAAAAGGCGTATAAAATATCCCTGCAATACATTTGATTCAATTATTGCAGACCTCTGTATCCATTATTTCAGCAGGAAAACGACTTTACGGATCCTGAACAACTTTTCACGGATCCTCAAGCCCGGCGGAAAATTTTTCTGCAGAGTAAACAGTATTTATGATGAAAATTTCGGTTACGGAAAAGGAAAAGAGATTGAAAAGAACTATTTCTGCAATAACGGCAATTTCAAAAGATTTTTTTCGGAAGAGGATATAAAATATTATTTTTCCGGCTGGGACATGATTTCAGTTGAAAATTATGAAATAAGGCGCTATATAAAACCGAAAAATGTATTTGAAATAGTCTGCAGGAAAAAATTGGTTCAGTCTTGACACTTCGGACAGAACCTTGTGGTTCTTCCGCCGAGTTTTATCTTTACCGTTTTGGTTCCGCAGCTTCCGCAGACATCCCGGCCGTAAACCTTCAGCGTATTCTGGAAACCACCATACTGTCCGTCTGCATTCTGATAGTCCCTCAGGGTTGTGCCGTTCAGTTTAATGGCCTTTTCCAGGATTGTCCTGACAGCTGATGCAAGTTTTCCAGGGTCTGCATTTTTAAGAGGTGCATCCGGAGCGATCCCGCATAAATGACAGATCTCGTCTGCATAAATATTGCCCACTCCCGCAATCTGTTTCTGGTCCAGAAGGAATACTTTTATTTTCCGTTCCGGCCATCTTTTCTGTGCAGATTCAAGCCAGGAAGATGAGATTGTAAGCGCATCCGGTCCCCCGGCGACAAAGGAGTCAATTTCCGAAGAATCCGCAACATAGACAAAACGTGCGAATTTTCTTACATCGGAAAAATGGAGAAACCTTCCTTCATCAGTTTTGGCAATAAAATGGATATGTTTTCCGGGATCAGGTTCGTCCCTGAAAAAAATCTTTCCCGTCATTCTCAGATGAATAACATAAGCAGTATTATCTGTAAACATTAGCTTGATATATTTACCATGTCTGTCTATTACGGCGACCTTTTTTCCCAGCCATGTCCCGGACGCAGAAAAACCATAGGGCAGCACTGAAAGATGGTCTGCAATATGCACTACATCAGTTATTATTTTCCCGGCCAGATACGGCCGCATTGTTCTTACAACATTTTCAACTTCGGGAAGTTCAGGCATTACATACTCGGTTTTCGCTTTATAATTTCTCGATCAGATCGGGCTTTGCCAGACCGATATCCTCAATCCGGTAAAAATGGAACTGGTCGTGCATTACAAGATGCCGAAGAAGAATTTCAAATGTATATTTTACATATCCGGGATGAACCGCCTTTTTCAGATATACACCATCATCTGCACTTCGTGCCATTTCCAGCTGAATATCCCTGTTCCTGCAGAATTCCGAATAAAGCGAATCAATATCCGCTGCTGATTTTTTT
>CAZKOK010000578.1:0-2759 GCA_964554355.1 uncultured Spirochaetia bacterium
TTCGCCGGAAAAAAGCATTCTCCCCAGGAAACTGCGGACTTCGGTCTCTTCCTCTTCTTTTGCATACTGGCGTAGCCAGTCGGTAATACTCATGTCTGTATCAAAAAAGACAGAATTTTCCTTTGGAAAATATGAATTGGTAATGGTAACCCCCCATTCACAGCTGCCGGAATCCGGTTTGGTATTACCTGTAATAATCTCAAAAAGGACTGTTTTCGCAAGATGATCGGGACCTACAAATGCAATTTTGTTGCCCCTTTCTACAGTCAGGCTGAAATTGTCAAGAACTTTTTCGCCATCCACTGTTTTACTGATGCTGTCAATGGTAAGAACATTCTTGCCGCATTCCCTGTCCGGCTTAAAATGAACATAGGGAAACTTCCTTGATGAGGGTTTGATATCGTCAATTGTTAGTTTCTCAATAAGTTTCTTTCTGGGAGTTGCCTGTCGTGCTTTTGATGCATTTGATGCGAAACGTTGAATAAACTCTTTCAGTTCGCCTATCTTGTCCTCGCGTCTTTTCTTTTCATCCTTCATCTGTTTGAGGGCAAGCTGACTTGACATGTACCAGAAATCATAATTACCGACAAAAAGCTGAATTTTGCCGAAATCTATATCTGCAATATGGGTACAGACCTTGTTCAGGAAATGTCTGTCATGAGAGACAACAATAACAGTGTTCTGGAATTTCAGCAGGAATTCCTCGAGCCAGTTGATAGATTCAAGATCGAGATGGTTTGTGGGCTCATCAAGCAGAAGAATATCGGGATTACCGAAAAGAGCCTGAGCCAGAAGAACACGGACCTTTTCGCCCCCTTCAAGCTCTTTCATTTTCCTTTCATGATACTCTTCAGGAATTCCCAGTCCTGCCAGCATTGTCGCTGCTTCAGGTTCGGCCTCCCATCCGTTAAGCTCACCGAATTCCGACTCAAGTTCTGCAGCCTTTATCCCGTCTTCTTCGCTGAAATCTTCCTTGGCATAAAGGGCTTCCCTTTCCATCATAATACCGAAAAGTCTGGGATAACCCATGATTACGGTATGCAATACTGAATATTCATCATATTTAAACTGGTCCTGTTCGAGAACGGCAAGCCTTTCTCCGGTAGTAATAATAATCTCTCCTTTGTCCGCCTCAAGTTCGCCTGACAGTATTTTTAAAAAAGTTGATTTGCCTGCGCCGTTTGCACCAATGATTCCGTAGCAGTTGCCCGGTGTAAATTTTAGGTTTACATCCCTGAAAAGGATACGTTCCCCGAATGAGAGCGTTATATTTGAAGCTGTAATCACCTGTTTCCACCTTTATATCACAAGAAGAAAAATCGATAGTTTTAACTATTATTCTTATAGAGAATTAAATGTCAATAAGGATACCTGATATGAATATTTTATAATGACTCTTGTATATAATCCATAGTATTCTTACATTATAAGATGAGGATAAATATGGAAAAAACGTATAATTATAATCAGGCAAAAGTCAGATCAAAGATAATCGGAACATTGAAGCGCAACAGGAGGGAGAGTACTGTTGCCGATATTATATCAGCCACAACTCTTCCGGCTGTTCAGGTTGAAGAACAGATCAGGGAGATCAGTTCAATTTACAGGGGTCATGTTAAGGTCACTGAATCGGGTGAACTGCTTTATTATTTCCCGAACGGTTTCAGACAGAATAAAACTGCGGAGTTTTTCGACAGGGCTTTGGCAGCAGTAAAAAAAGTTTCTGCTCTGCTATTCAAGGTCTGGACAGCAGTAATGCTGATTGGTTATGCCGTTTTGTTTACAGTGCTGATTATCGCTGCTATTGTAGCTGCAGTTGCTGCAAGCGCTTCGGGACGGGGCGGCTCCAGAAGCCGCGGCCGTGGAATGGGTTTTCTTGTTTCCCGGATTATCGGTCTGCTTGTGCGGATATGGTTCTGGAAATCAATCACTTCTCCGTCATACGGATATTCGCGGCGCAGAACGCTTGAAGGACCTGAGAAACCCAGAGGCAAACCTCTTTACCAGATTGTTTTCTCATTCCTTTTCGGCAATTCGGAAGCAGTCCCGGACTGGGAAGAAGCTTTCGAAAAGGAACTCATCAGATATATTCAGAAACACAAGGGTATTGTCACGGTGGAAGAAGTAATGGCCATGACCGGTAAAAGCAGCCAGGATGCCGAACAGCTGCTTCATAAGTTCTGCATCTATTACAGCGGCGAACCGAAAGCAAGTTTTAACGGTTCGGTTTATTACGAGTATCCTGAACTTCTCAAAACGACAGAACAGAATGATTCCGGGGTTCCGCTTCCGGCAGGGAAACCCCTGAAGAAGTTTTCGGAAAACAAGACTTCGACAAATGTCAAACTGGGATTTATCAATATATTCAATCTCTCGCTTTCTTCCTATTTTATCTATTACGGGCTTGTTGTTCAGTCAGCAATGCCGACGGATAATTTCAGCTTTCTGTACCAGCTTCTGAATTCTACAAAATATCTGGGAATCCCGGCACTGCCGATTGCAATTGTTCTGGGAATTATTCCGGCAGATCCCGCCACAGTGGACATCTGCGAGAGCGATTTCATCGTTGCCTGCGGCCACGGAGTAAGCGATAAGGAGTGTTTCGAGATCTTACGGGAACTCACCAGAAAGCTCGGCGCTTCGGTAGCGGGCACCCGAAGGGCCAACGATATGGGATGGATAGGGATTGAGCGACGTGTGGGACTGACAGGAAAGACTGTCTCACCTCAGGTTTACATGGCTGTGGGCATATCAGGGGC
>CAZKOK010000579.1:0-2755 GCA_964554355.1 uncultured Spirochaetia bacterium
AACGGTCAGCCTGAATATATCAAACCTTAATCTGAGGGTTAAAGGCTTTACCAATCAGCTGAAAAACAGATTTCCGGCCATGAATATTCTCGAGGTTTTTGAAGCCGAAGGAGACAGGGACCGGGCTTATAATTTTACAAAGGACCTGGCTGAAAGAAATGAAAATCTTAAGGGGATATATGTTGCAGGAAGCTCAATGGGACCTGCAGCAGGCCAGTGCATAAGCGACATGCACCTTCAGGACAGGGTCGCCGTCATATGCCATGATCTCGGATATGAAATAGTCAAAGGTATCAAGCAGAACGGCATTAAAGCCACAATCCTGCAGGACCCGTTTGCCCAGGGCCGCGATTCTTTGATTCATCTTTATAATCATCTGTCTGCCAACTGGAAACCTGTGCAGCCGCGGCTGCTGAATTACATGGATGTCGTAACAAAAAATAATGTTGACAAATTCTGGTCTTTAGACGGAAAACTGATCCAGACCGAAGAAATGAAAGAACGGGCTTCCGTCCCTCTTCAGAAATCGACTCAAAAAATCAGAATTGCCGTTCTGGGTCAGGATTGGAATGATTTTTTCATTCAGGTAAAATCGGGAACTATGGCCGCAATAGATGAACTGAAAGAATATGATGTGGAAATCGACTGGTATGAATTTAATCAGGCCAAAAGAGCAGAATCGGAAATACTGGAAGATATAAAACACCTTTCAGATAAAATCATCAGGGAAAAATATAACGGATTCGTTTCAATAGTCGGACTTAAAAGGATAGTTCCTTACCTGAATAAAATAGTGAAAACAGGAATACCGCTTGTGACCTTCAATTCCGAGACTATCGGCTTAAGAAGCATGATGGACTGGGTCGACAGGATTTCCGGAAATCTCAGGGATATGGGAGAAGAATTCAAATTCGGAAGTAAACAGGTAAATTCGGCAATGGAACAGATCCTTCAGGCAACACAGGACATTGTTGAACGTACATTCCTTCAGCTTGAAAGTGCAAACAAGGGTGTGGAAGCCTCCGGCAAGCTTCTCAGGATGATAGGTAATATTGTGGAAGGAGAAAATACCCAGCTTAATACAGTAAAGGAATCATCTGATATAAGCGACCGCATTTCCGAAATGATCACAAGATTTGAAAATCAGCTTGGGGAAATGAAAACTGTTGAGTCTGATGTAAGTCTTTCTGCGCAGAAAATCAATGAGATGGAAAACTATTCAAACGAAATAAGCAGAATTGTCAAAAATATTGAGGACATATCATCCCAGACAAATATTCTCGCGCTTAATGCGGCGATTCAGGCGGCAAGGGCCGGCGAACAGGGCAAGGGTTTCAGGGTTGTAGCAGACGAAATAGGAAGACTTGCCGATAAATCTGTACAATCAACGAATGAGGTTGTGAATTTCGTTGCAAACCTGAAGGAAGCAATTGAAGCCAGCATAAAATTCACCGAAAAAAACAAGATTGAAGTGAAGAATCAGGTCCATTCCATTGCCAAAGCTACTGCCGAACTGGAAACCCTGTCCGAAGCACTGTCACGTACAATGATAAGAGTCAAGGAAGTCGCTGACGAGAATACATCAGCAGCGATGGAAATCAGGAACAACTCCAATGAAATGACAGACATCATTAACCAGACTTCATCCATTTCTCAGGAAAACAGCACAGCTACCGAAGAACTGAGTGCTACGACAACTGAAATATCCGCCCAGATGAACGCCATAACGAACCAGACAAAAGTACTCGCAGATATAATCATGGTCCTTGAAGGATCGGTAGGACAGTTTACGATAAGAAAAGACGAATAGATCCGCAGATTATTATTGACATCCCGGCTATCCCCGCCTTACCATCTTTTAAGGGAAAAGTCTGTTATGAAAAAGATCATCCTGATCGGCGGGGCCCCAATGACAGGAAAAACAACAATCTCGATAAAGCTTGCGTCCAGGCTTGAGTACGCCTGTATGTCAACGGATGATATCGGCGAATCACTTCGGGCAAAGATTAAAAATGCAAGACTTAATCCATTTCTTGGTTTCGATTACAGGGAATATTATATCTCAAGGACTGTCGACCAGTTTATTGATGACACAAAAATCCAGCATGAGGAAATATGGCCGTCTGTAAAAGCGGTGATAAAAGCACATTCCGGCTGGGGAAAACCCCTTGTTCTAGAAGGCTGGAACCTTTATCCCGGGAAAGTGAAAGAACTCAATGATCAGAACATTGAATCATTCTGGCTGACAGCAGACGAAAATCTTCTGAAAACAAGAATTGAACAGAACAAAGCCTTTTATGAAGGCGCATCAAATATTGATCTGCTTGTTGAAAAATACTTGAAAAGAAGTATATGGCATAATAATCTGATTAAATCAGAAGCACGGAAACTGAAAATGACAATAATTAAAGTAACAGAAAATACCGAACCTGGTTTTATAGTAAATGAAATAAATACATATCAGGAAAACGATGAAAATGATTACTCTTGATAAATCCAGATGCACGAAATGCGGGAAATGTATAAAATCAATGGAGAATTACTGTATTTCGGAAGAAGCCGGATACCCGGTATTTGATTACAGCCTGTGCAACATCTGCCAGAAATGTGTATCGATCTGCCCGTCTCAGGCAATATTGGTCAACGGTCAGCATCCTGTCAAAATTAACAAAAAACATAAAATTACACAGGAAATGCTTATTCCTTTTCTTGAACAGCGACGTTCCATCAAGCTGTTCAGGGACAAGAAAATACC
>CAZKOK010000580.1:0-2752 GCA_964554355.1 uncultured Spirochaetia bacterium
CAGTGGCTGAAAGCTCCACACCGACATGGCCTCATACCTGGGTCGTACCAAAGTACGCAAGCATGGTTGAATACAAGCAGTATGCACCTGCAAACCACCTCCATATGATTCACGGTCTTGAAGCAGCACGTCTGCAGTTCTGGATGGATTTGGCAAATGTGCTGTCAGTCACACCGTGGCAGGCAAGGCCGGAATTTATTGAAAACACAGACCGTCCGCTTCCGCTGCTCTATCTGATCAACGGCGGCGAGAATGCGACAAAGATTAAAATGGCGGGAAGATAAACAGGAGAAAATTTGTGCTGTCAGAGCGCGGGATTGGGCATATAATGACTGACATGACAAATATCGGGATATTCAGGGAAGGCGGTCTGCCGCCTGTTACCCGCATTTTTCATAAACTGGATCTGATCGTAAGCCGATGCAGTTTCTGGAACATATTTTACTGGCAGCACGACAGCCTGCTTGCGCCATTCTGGCGGTTCTACTGGAATGACAGTCCCGGCGCCGAAGTGTTATTTAAAGGCCGCAGCATAAAGCTTGGACCGGAGAATGTTGTCCTGATACCGCCGCATACGGATTTCGCATCAAACCTGAACATAAATACTCCGAGAAACGACAGGAATTTTCTGATGGGCTGCCCGGTCAACGGCAGAATTTCTGATACGGATCTGAAAGCGGTCAGACACCTGTTTGTTCATTTTTCTGCGGGGTTTCCGTATGATTATATCAAACCGTCGGTATACAGTTTTCCGGCTGATAAAGCTGCAGCCGGACAGATCAATACGATTATTTCTGTTCTTGGGAACAATCAGCCAAGCCGGCCTTACCGCGCCGGATTCGCCCTGCATTCTCTGCTTAACTGCTTTCTGGGGATGATCCCCGAAAAGCACTGGCCCCAGAATGTAAATGACCAGAGGATAGCCGGAACGATCTCCTGGATCCGCAAAAATTATACGGACAAAATAAGCAATTCGGATCTGGCAGAGAGGATAAATATGTCCACAAACGGATTCGCCCGTCTGTTCAGGCAGGAAATGATGTTTTCGCCGAAGGAATACATCATATCACTCAGATTGCAGCGGGCATGCATCATGCTGCATGAAACAGACAAAACGATTAAAGAGATTGCAGAAAACTGCGGTTTCTGCGACAGGGCGTATTTCTCAAGAATGTTTATAAAAACATATAAAACAGGACCGGCCGAGTTCAGAAAAAACAGTTTTTAACAGGGAGCACGAAGTGGACGATTCGCAATGCATTGCAGTACTGGACTTTGGAAAGACCAACAAAAAGATCCTGATATACAATTCAGACATGAAAATGACTGATTCCCGTTTTCACAGTTTTCCTGCATTCAGGCAGGGAGATCTTGATGTAGAAGATATCTGCGGCATAGAAGAATGGATCCTTGATACTCTTGGAGAGTTGAGTCAGATACATAACATAGCCGTAATAGCCGTATCAACTCACGGCGCCATGATAGTCTGCCTTGACAAAGAAGGGAACCCTGCCCTTCCTGCTGCGGCATATACGAATGAAGCAGATGAGGATTTCCATAAAAGGTTTTATGAAACAGCAGGAGATCCGGCAATCCTCCAGCAGGAAACGGCCACCGCCGAAGTCCGTCCGCTGATTAATGCGGCCAAACTTGTATTCTTCCTCCAGGAAAAATTCCCTGTCGAGTTCAAATCAGTTAATTCCATTCTTTTTTATCCGCAGTATTTTGCATACAGGCTTTGCGGAGAAATCGCGGCAGACTGCACGTATGCAGGCTGTCATACATATCTCTGGGATTTCAACGGCCGGAAATGGTCTTCTGTTGCTGACAGCCTCGGGATCAGGCAGATGCTTCCGCAAAAGATCAACTTTCCGACCGATCCGCTGGGCAGGATAAGCCCGATGGTTTCCCGCAGGACAGGGCTTTCCAAAAATACGATTGTCACAAGCGGAATCCATGACAGCAACGCATCTCTCACCCCCTTCCTTATACATGAAAACAGCGACTTTGTGCTGAACTCGACCGGCACCTGGTGCGTGGCTATGCATCCTGCAGATGAAGTTAATTTTAACGCCGATGAAATCGGCAAACAGGTGTTTTATAATCTGTCTGTCGAAGAGAAGCCGGTTAAAACATCAATCCTGATAGCCGGTCTTGAGTTTGACAGTTACCGGAAAATACTCTGCAGGATAAATAACAGCGATGATTTCCCCGGACTGAAGCCTGAAAAAATGGCAAAAGCACTGCAGGACCGGGCATGCTTTTTTATGCCCGGACTGGTCAGGGGTGCAGGACAGTATCCTCAATCGGTCCCGGGAGTATGGTGTGAAAACAGCTGGTATGAATATAAAGATCTTGAATCGGGGAAAAACATTCCCGCACTGTTCCGCGACCATGACCTGTGTTTTCAGTTTCTGCTTCTGAGTACGGCAGCCCAGACAAGGACTGCCCTGCGCAGGGTCGGCATCTGCCCGGGAATTCCTGTTTACCTTGAAGGGGGCTTCTCAAGGAATGTGGGTTACCGCTCTCTGCTTGCAGCAATTTTCCCTGATAATCCCGTTTGTCTGACGGATCTTGATGAAGCCACAGCATTCGGAACGGCTCTTACAGCAAGAGCGGCCCTGGACGGACTCAAGATCAAACAGCTTGACAGGTACATCGATTTCAGGACCACAAGCGTGGAGGTTTCGGATTACCCCGGTCTGGATGATTTCATTACGGGCCCACGCCCCCAGCAGGCCGGCCAGAAAAT
>CAZKOK010000581.1:0-2746 GCA_964554355.1 uncultured Spirochaetia bacterium
GGCGGTTTGTATGAAATGTCAATGGAGTTTAAAAAACAGGGCAAGGCAAGGTTTATCGCTTTCAGCGGTCATACGGTCGATACATCCCTGAAGGCAGTACAGCATGAAGATATTGATGTGCTGATGTTTCCCATAAACCTGGCAAGTCACGCGGTCCCGGGAAAAAGAGAATTGCTTGAAGCCTGTGTACAGCATAACAAAGGTTTAGTGGCCATGAAACCCTATGCCGGCGGGAAACTCCTGCAAGGCGGCAATTCCGTACATATGAATAACTGGACTTCCGCCGGCGGGGACTACAGCATTGAGAAAAAAGCGCAGGTAACGGCAGCACAATGCCTGTCCTATGTTCTGGATCAGAACGGTGTCAGTTGCGTAGTTCCCGGCTGTGCCGGTATTGATCATCTGGACCAGGCCCTGGAAATATATAATAAGGTCACGGAAACCCCTGACTACGCAGGTCTTTTAAAGGATTTTAAACAATATATAAAAGGGGAGTGTGTATACTGTAATCACTGTCTGCCTTGTCCCGTGGGAATCAATATTGGTCAGAGTATCAGACTGCTGGATTCCTCCGGTTCCGGGATTACTGAATCATTGCGAAAGCAGTTTGATGCTATGGATGTTTCTCCTGATGAGTGTATCCGCTGCGGTGACTGTGAAGCACGGTGTCCGTTTGGCGTGAGAGTAATGAATAAGCTGGAAAAATCGGCAGGGCTTTTTTCTGATATCAACTGATGACCAGGACGGACTCCGCGAGTGATAAAAACACTCATCTATACGGACAAAGCCATCCTGGCCGGCCGCAGGCTCCGTGAAAGTGGCGAAGCCCCGCGGGAAAGATAAAAAGAAGCTGTTTGAAAACTAAATCAGAGTCGCTGATGCGAAAATCCTTTACAATAACCTCATCACTTTCCCTTTCCGGACCAATCGGCCGTCCTTTACCATTTTACCCAGAACCCGCGATAATGAAGGCCTCTCCACACCGAATAATCCGGATAATTCATTGATGCTGTGCCCGGGATGGACCCATCCCCGGCTGTCCTTGGGCTGTTTTGACAGATAATAAATCACTTTTTCTTCCAGGCTTTTGAATTGGAGGTAGACTAGCTTGCCGGAAATGAAGACAAACTTGTTGGCCAGGTCTTTGAGCAGGTTATGCAGAAACAGTTCATTCCTGGTGCAAAACCTTATGAGATCCGGCTTCCGGATGACCAGGATCTCTGCTTCGCTGCGGGTCCATATCGTCACGGGAATGGTATTGTCATCGGAAAACAGCAGAGCGCTTGCCAGGGCATAAGGCGCGTCAAAATCTTCTATTTTTATCACTTTTCCGCCTGCATCCGACATCTCTCCGCTGCATTTCCCGGAAAGCAGGACATAGAGGGCTTTGCAGGGCATCCCCTGCATGATGACGGGTCTTCCTTCGCTGTAGCGCTTTATGTGGATTTTAATTTCTGAAAGAAAGTCCGCAAGGTCTTTATCCTTCAAACCTTCGAATAAAGGAATATTCCGAAGTTTTTTTAAAATTTCCTGCATTATGTAACATATGTTACCGCATTGTCCCGGTAAGTTCTATACCTTGGCAGTAAAGGAAGGCAGGAATGGCCGACTTACATTTGCGTTTTGAGAAAAATGTTTCCGGAAAATACTATATCGACACAAGCTGCATCTGCTGCGGTATTTGCGTGTATGAAGCTCCCGGTAATATTTCGATTGATGAAAAGCGGGAATCGGGATATATCAGCAAGCAGCCGGAGAATGGGCAGGAAGAAAAAGTCATTCTGAACGCCATCCGGAATTGTCCGGTCGAAGCCATCGGCGCTGACGGCGAAAAGGCCGTCGGTTTATAATTTTGTCAGGAGGAAAAAATGAGTGAATATTTACATAATGATCCGCTCAAACAGGAAAAACTTAAGAGCATAATCAAGGCCATCCATGCCGGAAAGGACATCGAGGTCATCAAAAGGGACTTTGCCGCCCTGATCAAAAATGTCAGCCCGGAGGAAATCTCGGCCATGGAGAATGCGTTAATCCAGGAGGGATTTCCGCCGGAGCAGATTCAGCTTCTCTGTGATGTTCATGTTTCTGTCTTTGAATCGGCCTTGAAAAAGCATAAAAATCCCAGGCAGATTCCGGGTCATCCATTGCACAGTTATTATGAAGAGAACAAGGAACTTGATAAACGCTGTAAAAGAATGAACGGTATTATCAGAAAATCGGACAAGGAAGCGGATAAAAACCTGCTTGGCGAAATGCTGCTTGAGCTTAAGGAAATAGAGAAACACTATCAGCGCAAGGAAAATCAGCTCTTTCCCAAGCTGGAAAAAAAAGGCTTTACAGGTCCTTCGAAGGTGATGTGGGGGAAACATGATCAGATCCGGGAACTGTTCAGGTCCTGCTTTACTTCGGTCCGGACCGGCAAAGCGGGAGAAATCCGTTCACAAATAAGGGAGCTGCTTTCGAAGCTGAAGAATATGGCCTTCATGGAAGAGAAGATCCTGTTCCCCACCGCGATGAAAAAGCTTGATGACAGCGATTGGGCGAAAATCAGGGACGAAGAAGCTGAAATAGGCTATGCCTGGATAAAACCCGGGAACCTTTGGGACAGCAATATTGCCCGGTCGGCGGCAGGCGAAGACAGTGAACAGGAAGCGGAAAGCGACAAAAGCGGAAAAAATGGCACCTTCCATCTGGACCAGGGCGAACTGCGGATGGGGGATACGGTGAAACTGGCCTATGTGGACCA
>CAZKOK010000582.1:0-2736 GCA_964554355.1 uncultured Spirochaetia bacterium
TTTCCCGGATGAGCAGATTGAACTTTCCGTCCTGGTTTATGACGAGTCGGGAGAAAACGGCAGCGTTATTGAATATCTTGAATCATGGTCCCGGATATCCGGAGATATACTGCTTGAAATTGAGACAGTGTACAGTCTTGATTCCGCGATAAAAGATACTGCCGATAAAAAAGCTGATATAATTCTTGTCCTGACTGAAAATCTGACAGCAGCCAGAGAATACGGAAAAAACATCCGCTTTATCGGAGACCAGACAAGTCCGAAATACAGCATAGCTTCTGTCATAGTTTATGTTGCACTGGAAAATAATCTGCAGACAACCCTCGAACTTGATCCGATGTTTATTCTTGACGAGGAATTTCTGGCTTCAGATGAATTGTCGGAAATTGATTTGTATATTCCGGGGCTGATGATTTTTGCCCTGATAATTCTGATTTTTCAGATTGCCATGAGTCTGTCAAGACTTGCTGAAAAAGGACATCTCAAGCGGCTCCGGCTTACGCGTGTTTCCACGTTTTCACTGCTTGCCGGAACGAGTCTCTGGACCGTGCTGCTCAGTGTTATTTCATTTTTCCTGACGCTGTTCCTTGCGAAGGCCTTCGGATCGAAGCTTGCCGGAAGCTGGATCCTTGCAGGAATAATTGCCTGCCTGACTGCCCTGTCCATTGCCGGTATGGGCATGATTGTTGCGGCATTTTCCAAAACAACGAGCTCCGCATTTATAATTTCCAACCTGCCGCTTATGGTACTGATGTTTTTCTCCGGGGCCATGTTTCCTGTAAATAAAATTGAAATATTCAGCATTGGTAAAATATCTGCCGGGGTATTTGATTTTCTGCCCCCAACACAGGCAGTGGAAGCTCTGCACAAAATACTCGTTCTCGGCCTTCCTTTTTCCAGTGTGCTTTATGAAATAATTTCACTTGTTATTCTGACAATAATCTATACCGGAATCGGTGTATTCTGCTATTATCATAAACAGATCAAAAGGGCCTGATCTGCAGGTTATGAAATATGAAGGGTATTCCGAAACTTGTACAGTATATTGATTCTCTCTGCATGGATCCTGTAATAGGAAAACTTGTTACAGCCAGGTTCCGGAATCTGAATGCCGAAAAAAAGGTGCAGGTGGTGGAAGCTGTCTGCAAAGAAGCTGTTCTGCGCAGCGATCCTTCAGATCTCAATATAAAAGATGCAGCAAAGGCGGGCAGCATTGCTGTTGGCACGCTTTATACTTACTTTTCCAACAGGGAGAATGTGCTTCTGTTTACAATTCTTGTAATAAAGGAATTTATCATACGGGGAATGCAGCTGTCTGAAAAATATCTGAAAATGCTGCCGTTTCCGGCAGCATTGTATTATTACTGCATAGGCGGTCTTTTATGGAGTGAGGAAGAAAAGCCGCTTGCAGGATTCTTTTTCAAGGCGGCCTACAGCGGGAACAGGATGCTTTCCAATTTGCTTGTTAAGCCTGCTGCTGTCTGTTTCCGGCAGGTTTTATATAATCTGCTTGAGAAAGCATTCAGAAGGCGGAAGCTGAAAAAGTCCCTGGATTACTATACCGGCCTCCTGTATACAGCCCTGATCCCATTGGCCGATTCGCTTATCTATCCTGAACTCAGTCCGTATTTTACTCCGGGCGGAATCAGCAAAAGAAAACTGAAAGAGAGAATTTCTTCCCTGATATCCTGTATCCGCTAAATACTGCAGCTGTTAATTCTGCCTGAACAGTCAAACCACTTTCTTTCTATAAGTCTTCAGGTATTTCATGAAAGTGCCGGCCAGCGTAATCCTTACCAGAAAATTCGGAAGGTAGAGTTTGTGCGCTGAATGGAAAGTCATGCAGGTGCTGTTCTGGTCGAGTGATGAAAATTCGACGTATCCGATATCTGTTTTTGTAGTTTTATTGTCCGAATGATAGACACGCCAGTAAACCGTCGCTTTATTATCTTCGTAAACGATGACTTCGGATTTTGTCATATCAAGCCTCCTGAGCGGGGCTGTCAGCACCATGCGTTCAAGCTGACGGACAGGCCGGTTTTGTTTGTCCTTTTCAATTACCTGTACCTCGCCGCCGATATATCCGGCAAGCGACTGACCCCAGTCTGCAGGATTGAATCTTTTCAGGAATGTTTCATAAGGCATATTAATGAAAAGCTGAGTGAATTCAACCACCATGTTGACAGGTCCCGCTCCGGGGAAATCATTGAGGATCTGCGAATAAGAAAGTTTCAGCCCTTTTGACAGTTTCTGTGCTGATGCGGAACTGATTTTGTTTTTTATGTTTACCGGCATTTTTTCCTTCAGGGTTTTTATTTCCTCACGCGGATCGAATAAAACTGTAATTTTCTGATCATTAAGTACGGGTCCGGTTTTTGTTATGATAAGTTTTTTACTCATATTGTTTTCCTTTCTTGCGGGTTTTTAAATTCCAGGTCGGGATCAATTACTTTTATTCTGAATTACATACCTTGTTTCGATTATCCCACACATTCCTGCTGCTTATCAATAATTTTTTCAATCTTGATTTATCTCATTTTTCACTGTAAATTACCAGTAAGACCTGCGACCGTCGTATAATGGCATTACCCCAGCTTCCCAAGCTGGAGACGTGGGTTCGATTCCCATCGGTCGCTAAGTGAAAAGAGGATTATCAGAAAGGATGATCCTCTTTTTTCATTATAAATACCCCAAAGCTTGTGTTTTTGAAGCAGGAGCGTGATTTATGCAGTTTCT
>CAZKOK010000583.1:0-2732 GCA_964554355.1 uncultured Spirochaetia bacterium
GCTGATATGCACTTTCCAGTAAACCAGGTCCATAATCTTTATGGATTTCAATGGCTTTACCAATTACAATATCTGACAACTTATTTAATTGATATAAATTCATATAGTAATCCCCTAATTACTTTTATAAAAATATAAACATCAAAAATTTCGCTGCAGCTTCATATATTCCTGAATAATTTCATGAAACTCTGTGGCCCTCCGTGGTTCAAAATCCGATAAGTTTGCATCCGCATGTGAATATTCATATAATTTGGAATAGCACCAAAAAGGATGGCAAAATGTTCAATTCCGACAGCAAACTTATTTCAGTATGGGAATTCCTCACAGCAATCGCAGCTATATTCTCAGCGGTGATAATACCTCTTTCCATAGTATTCGGGGTCGGGGAGGGTATGCTGTTTGATGTCCTGTACTGGTGTGTTACGGGGTTTTTTGTTTTTGATATTTTTGTCAATTTCAACACATCTTTCAGTTTTCAGGGCAGGCAGATATCGGAAAGAAAGCATGTGGCTTCCCGGTATCTGCGTACGGGTTTTGCCAACGACCTGATTGCGGCACTGATGAAGACTACAAGGACCCCGGAAGAATTGAAAAAATAAAGCATGAATTAAGCGATTACGGAATTGTCCTGACCTGGGAGAAAATAAAGGACTTCCGCCATTACGAAATCATCAAAAAGAAAGCAAAAGCAGAAAACTGGAAATACCTGAACAAAAGAATAACCGACTCAGAATACTGCGACATCGATTTCACCCCCGGCCCCTGGAGCGCGGCGTATACGGTTAAAGTTTGAGGTATAACGCCGAATACCTCACGCAACGACGCAACGGCGCCACGGGCGGTACGTTTCATGAAAACATTAATAACTTCCGGGTTATATGGTAATTCCACGGGAGTTATTTATGATTTCACCAGGCTTTACCCCCGTAGCGCCGCTCCCAATCGTTGCGATCGTAGCGTGAGTTTTTTATCCTTTGGAGTTTTTGAATACTATTGCAGCATACAAAGTCGCAAACCCGAGTATCACTGCGAAGAGCATCATCATGAATGCGGCGCCCCTGCTGTCTATTATCCAGGGGATGAACATATTGCCTATGGCCTGTCCGCCGCCCCACATCATGTGGTACATGCTCTGGTAGGTGGCCTTTAGCGAATGATGGCTGCGGTTATCCATAAAGTAAATAGCGCCCAGGAAAAAGATACTTTATCCGGCGCCGTGCAGAAGATTGGCAAGCAGGAAAAAAATCATCGGCGTTTCCGGGCCCATCAGCCCCAGGCTTACTAGCTTAAGTGCCTGTATGGCGGCTCCGATAACCATCATCCATTTATCGCCCATTTTCTTTAAAAGCCTGGGGGCAATAAAAAATGCAGGCAGTTCAATAAGGGCCGAAAGACCCAGGATTAATCCTGTAACGGCTGTGTTCTGGTTCTGTTCTTCAAGGTAAATGCTGGTATAGGCGTATGAGCTTGCTATTGAAAGGGAACACATCAGTATAAAGAAAAGGAAGAGAAAAAACCTTTTGTCCTTAAGAAGGCTGTTCCAGGCAATATTGACTTTCTGTACTTTTACGTTCAGGCCTTTGACAGTTGCAAGGCCCAGGATGATAAACACGGCTGCAGACAAAAGCATGGCTGAGTTGGACGGACTTAAAACATAAAGAAGAAGCCCTCCGGCAGGTGCGGAAAAGGCCCATGCAAGCGATCCGAACAGTCTGACAGTCCCGTATTTGTTTGTATTCCCGTAAACAAGCCGGATGTCATTAAGGCTTTCGGTATCAATAAGGGGAATAAGCGGTTTGACGGCCAGGCCGTAAATAATGGTAAAGGTAAACATTACCACAGCCATGGCCGGGTTTATAACAGCCCCCGTTTTAAACCCGGGCAGCGAAAGCATTATCAATCCGATGCCTGTTAAAAGAGCGCAGATCGAAAGCATCTTTTTGTGTATTTTGAATTTATCCGCGATAAACCCGGCCAGCGGAGGAGCAAGTACACCCATTATGGCCTGGACCGACATTATCGCACCGATTACGCCCAGAAGCGGCTTTCCGTCAGGACCGGTAAAAACCTTGTAATAATACCAGGAAAAGAAGGGAACGATTGCTCCGCCGGCGAAATAGAATAAAAACTGCAGGCTCCTTGCCCTGAACAGCGGATATTTTAAGCTTCTGTTTTCTGCGCTGTCTGACATTTGCTGCTTCCCTCCGGTTTTCTTTATATATGAAAATTACCAAAAAAGCTACAGGGTAAATACCTCACGCGACGACGCTGCGTATTAATTGAAGGTCCAATGTCTGCCGTGTTATATTATTCTGATTCTTATAAGGGTATTTGTTTTTTTTAAATCAGGAGTTTGTTTTTCGCTGTTAATAACAAGATAGTGGAGGACATTATGTATGATGATATAGAAGAGATTGCATCTGTTGTAATTGAAGAATCATTCAGACTGCATAGAAAATTCGGACCGGGAATTCTTGAATCTGCATATGAAGTTTTTCTCGCGGCAAGACTTGAGAAAATTGGCCTGACAGTAGAAAGGCAGAAAGGTATTCCTATAAGTTATGAAGGCATAACACGTGATATAGGTTACCGGATTGATCTGTTTGTTAAGAATAAGCTGATTATAGAATTAAAATCCGTAGAACAGTTAAATCCTGTGCATTTTAAGCAATTACTTACATATTTACGTCTGATGGATATCCGTTTGGGACTAATAATAAATTTTGGGG
>CAZKOK010000584.1:0-2722 GCA_964554355.1 uncultured Spirochaetia bacterium
ATTGCCCTTTATACCCTGATTAAAAAGAAAAAAATAC
Source organism: uncultured Spirochaetia bacterium (assembly GCA_964554355.1). Lineage (GTDB taxonomy): Bacteria > Spirochaetota > Spirochaetia > CAZKOK01 > CAZKOK01 > CAZKOK01. The sequence goes on from CAZKOK010000584.1 coordinate 38, forward strand.
ATCTCAGCCTCATAGGGAAGATCCTCTGGATCGGGGGACTGGCAAAGGCTTTGAATTATATTACGGAAAATTACGGAATAGCCCGCGGATTTTCTTTTGGAAATATAATTGTCTGGCCTGTCCAGTGCGTGGTTACGCTGCTGTTTTCAATTTTCATATTAAAAGAAAAACTGAATACAAGAAGCATTATCGGGGCCTTCCTTTGCGTAACCGGAATCGGATTTGTAACCTGGAACGGGGCATCACTCAATGATTTTCCCGGACTTAACCTCTCGCTGACAATTCTTTTTACAGTATCAGGCATTGGTGCAGCTGTTTTCCTTATTGCAATCAAGCTTCTGGGTCCGAAAATGGATGCCGTGGAAAGCAATCTGTCGATGTTTGTTATCGGATCCGTTATTACATTTGTTCCTATACCGTTTACAGCCGAATTAAGCGGTGAATTCCATCTGATATCAATGATTGCCCTGCTGCTTCTGGGGCTTATAACTGGCGCAGGATTCATGATAGTGGCAAAAGTGCTTGAAAAAATCCCCCTTTTTCTGGCAACGATTTTTCAAAGCGCAAATGTAATTTTCACGCTTTTATGGGCCGTACTGTTCTTCAACGATCCCGTTACGGTTTATATTGTTTCAGGATCATTTATATTTCTGGCAGGAATGGTGCTGATTAATATCCGGCTTCCGGTCAGAAAAAGGTAGTGTTCTTTAGGAAAATTCTTACTTCATCAGGCCCCGGTATGGAATTCCTCCCTCCGCGCCGTCCGGCAGAAAGCGCGGCGGCAGCAGAAGCAAAAACAAGCGAATCACTGAAGGATTTTCCATCCAGCAGGGCGCAGACATAAGCCCCGTGGAAAATGTCGCCTGCTGCAGTTGTGTCCGCTGCATCAACCCTGAAAGCAGGAATGTGCCTGACCGCTCCGTCTTCCATGAAAATCACGCCGTTTTTCCCAAGCGTAACCGCGCATTGCCCGCGGCAGATGCTTTTTATTTTTTCCAGTGATTTTTTCCATTCGTCCCGGGTATTCAGGGCCCTCAATCCGGAAATCGAACAGCCGAACTGTTCCGAACAGACCGCGTGGTCCGCAAGCGGAAGGAGTTTTTCCGTTTCATCCCTCAAAGATCCTGCGTCAAGAACCAGAACAGCATCAGGGAAACGTTTTACAGCATCAAGCGCTGCCTCGGGCCGGTGGCCGTCTGCAAGTATGATTTTCGGGGACAGACCCGGAATTCTGCCCCAGTCGGGCAGATATGAAGAGATATCCATATGACGCGTAAATATTGTGCGGTCACCGGTATCAGGTTCAATAATTATCGATGAAAAAGGGGTTTTGGACCCTTCGGGCCTTTCGACCAGCCGGGTGTCGGTATTAACGCGGGCAAATTCCTCAAGGATCAGGTCGCCGTAATAATCATTGCCGAGTACACCGGCAAAGGCGGTCGGGACTCCCCAGGAAGAAAGCAGATAAGCAGCATTCGCGGCAGGCCCGCCGCCGGACTCATCCGTTTCTGTAACAAGGTACTTTTTATTGAATTCAAATGCAGTATCAGGATAAAAGATGAGGTCGTAGCAGCTGTAGCCGATGCAGAGTACCCGTATCATTATTTTTTAATAATATCATAACCGAAGTTTTTTTAAATGATATTTATAAAAAAACCCGGCATAAGGCCGGGCCGAAATATACATTCTGAATGACTACAGCGAACCAAGTTTCTTGTAGTATTCGTGTTTGAGTTTTTTCTCGTCAACAGCTCTTTTAAACAGTCCGTCGGCAACTTCCGGGAACTGGATTTTCAGCGTATTGTATCTGGTTTCATTGGTGATAAAATCCATCATGTCCACTGTCGGGTCCCTGGATTCGTATTTGAACGGATTCTGACCTTCGGCAGCAAGCTGCGGATTGTATCTGTACAGCGGCCAGTAGCCTGATTGTACGGCTTTTTTCTGTTCGGCAACTACATTGCGCATATTGAATCCGTGCATGATACACGGAGCATAGGCGATTATAAGTGAAGGCCCGTTATACGCTTCCGCTTCCTGCATGGCTTTTATAACCTGGTTCATGTTTGCGCCGAGTGCAACAGAAGCGACATAGATATAGCCGTAACTCATAAAAATAAGGCCGAGATCTTTTTTACCTGTCCTTTTCCCTGCTGCTGCGAACTGGGCAACTGCGCCAAGCGGAGTTGACTTTGAAGCCTGACCGCCTGTATTGGAATAAACTTCGGTATCCAGGACAAGAACGTTGATATTCTTTTTGGATGCAAGCACATGGTCAAGACCGCCGTAACCGATATCATATGCCCATCCGTCACCGCCGAATGCCCATACTGATTTGTCTACGAAATAATCCTGAAGCTCCCTGACCTTGCGCACAACTTTCAGGGTATCACCCTTGGCTGATTTGACCTCTTTCGCAAGAAGGTCTTTGACTTTCTGAGCGGCAGCCTGGGCCTCACCTTCAACAGATGTCCATAATTCGAGTGAAGCCTTCAAAGCTTTTTTAAGATCTGCGGAAGCATCCATTCCGGCAAGTTTTTCAGCATTTGTCTTGAGCTGTTTTCTGTTTGCATCAACCGCAAGCCTGAAACCGAAACCGTATTCCGCATTGTCTTCAAACAGTGAATTCGCCCATGCAGGTCCCTTGCCGTTCTTTTGGGCCGTATACGGTGTTGTCGGGAATGT
>CAZKOK010000585.1:0-2711 GCA_964554355.1 uncultured Spirochaetia bacterium
CCGTCATGTGAATATCCGATCAGATGGATTCCTTCCTCAAGAAGCAGGATGTCGACTCTTTCACCGGTATGATCGCCATCCAGATATTCCCATTCCTCAATAATAAAACTGAAAATCCATCCCTGGCCCGAACGCTGTTTGTCCGTAATTCTGAGGTGGCAGGGCTGAGTCCCGTCATTGGTCCTGATGTTCGCGAACACCACCGGATTGTGCATGTTTGCACCTGCCGCTATGCCATTAACCTCTCCATCAACCTGATCAATATCAAGGCGATAGTGTGCTTCACCTATTATTCTGCCGTTTACATCATATATCGTACCGCTGTCAACCAGAAGACCGCCTATAACCTCAGCTGCATGTGCCGTTTCATCATCATCCGACTGCTCTTCCTGGATTTTCACCCTTAGATGTTCACGGATATTTCCGTTATCGTAATCATTGTCAAACCTTATTGCGCAGGTATCGGGGCCGTTTGTCGACTGGATATCCGCAATGACGATTTTTCCCTGGTCATTGGGAATATCAAGAACTCCGAATGAATCCAGCGTTTTCCAGTTATGATCGGCCATATCCCTGAATCCGACCATATACTGGCCGAAGCTGTATGTTTCCGGATCAACTTCCGTTTCAACGGCCCTGTCCAGCGCATCAGAATCGGAAGGACCGGCAATTCCATCTGTCTGAAGTGCAGGGTCGGAACAGGCAATGAGTATAATTATAAACAGTACAGAAAGCAAAAGCTTTTTCCTGATATTTTTCATAAACACTCCTTAAATAACTGTTTTGTGCTGAATTGAATTAAAAATTATTAACGATAAAGATCGTGAATATCATTGATATTCCGTCAGCAAGACTATAATTTGGTACTGAACATAATGATAGTTAGATTACTATCGGCTGTCAACAAGAATTTCCCCGGGCTGGAATTTTGTGTAGAAAAGAGTTTTTTCAGGAATACTGGTCTGCCCGTAACATACAGGCTGATATAAAGCGGCCTATCTCCCTCTTCCCATGATAAAATATACGCTGATTCTGAATCCGGATTTGCCGTTAAACGGGTTTGTCATGAGTTTGAGAAAATCATAGCTGACTGTGACGGCACCTCCGATAAATGAATTAATATTGTATCTGTAGACGATATTTACCGGAACTGTAATGCCCAGATTTATAACCATCGGGTCAGGCGCAGCCAGATCAGGCCAGAACTGATGCTGGTCCATGTGCAGTCCGACACCGGTTATGATGTTAATCTTTTTTGATAATGTCAGAAGAGTTGAAACCCCCAGATTTACAGAAATTGCAAAATTAAAATTATAATCGCTGTACTGCAGCACCGACCCGTTAAAATCCGAAACCACAGGCAGTCCAACCGAACAATCCCAGAATATTCCTATCTCACGTCCTCTGCTGAAAAAGGCAAAGAAATCCAGAGAGCTGGAATTCAGAAAACTGCCGTCCAGGAAATCTTCCCGGTAATAAACATAACCGGGACCTATAAAATCGAATGAAGAGAAATCCGAAGGCGATGTAATTATATAATCTCCCGAATTTTCAACACCCGGATCAAGAAATGCTTTGATGAGATTGCGGGTGTCATCCAGAAGTTCAGGAAGACTTCTGTATTCCTTGGCGATTGAACGGACTGTTTCGGCCGTTTCTACATCAATAAGCTTTATATTTGCCCAGTGTCTCGTTTCCCCTATGTTTCCCACATTTCCAATGACAAGGTAATCAGCCGAAAGCATCTGACCGACCTGATAAATACTCTCCACTGTCAATCCGGAAAATGACAACTCATATTCTTTCAGGACCTTTTCAAGCTGATTCCTTTCAAGAATTGTATAAATGCCGATTTCGCTTATATATGATGCAATCTGGTCAGAATAAAGCCTGGCTTCATCTTCTGTTAATGATGTGGAATCGAAATCGAGAACTGCAATTTTTTCTTTTCCGTTATTTTGTGCAGATAAAGACAGAACAAGCAGAAAAAGAAAAATAAAACCAAAGAGTTTCCTGTTCATTTTCTGTACCTCGCTTACAGAAATTGCAGCATGGAAACTGTCATAAATAAATGAACTATTTATGAATAATTATATCCTGTGAATTTATAATTGCCCGGAAAACGCGGCAATGGGGACAGACCAATCGGGTATGTCCCCATATATCATTATTTGGCTGTTATTGCCTTTTTACATTACTGTTTTCAGAATTCCCAGGAGAATTTTCCACCGATGCTGTATTCGGTATCTTCATACAGGGGCTGGTCAAAACCCCTGAAAAAACTTACAAGCAGCGCGGCATCATAAACCCCTATTCCGAAACTGAGAATGAACTCCTGTTCAGAGACAAAGTCGATTTCAGCATTAATGGAGAATATTTTAAAAAGCGGTATATTCAGCTGCAGTCCATACCACAGATTCAAGTCACCCTGAGACAGGTTGATTACCGGTCCGAATTCAATCCAGCTGAATTTCCATAAATAGCCGATCCCTGCAATAAAAGGGTATCCGGCGCTTAAAACAACTGCATTGGAATATGGCTTTTCTGGAGGCTTTTTTTCAGCATCAGACTCTTCCCTGGAGGCCGGACCTGTAAGAACCTTCGTTTTCGGTGAAAAGAATGTATACCCGATCTTGATTCCCGGAATGATTACGCCTGCAGACCACAGTGCGCCACTGACATTTACGCCGACCGAGAAATTACTGAAATAC
>CAZKOK010000586.1:0-2707 GCA_964554355.1 uncultured Spirochaetia bacterium
CAAAGTAAAATTCCAGGATTTCAAGGACGAGAAAAAGAAAATTTCGCTTGAAATCGCCGAAAAAACGAACAGCTGCTTCGTGAAGATAATCGGCAACCTTCTTGTACTTTACAGACCCGGAGAAAATGTTGAAGAACGGGCATTTCATCTGCCGGGGAATTATGGAAAAAATATTAATGAATAATTTCAGTCTCGGAAGAATACCTTCCCTGATTATCGGTACGGGGACATTGTCCAGACTGATACCCCTGACACGACAGTATTTTATAAAAAAACCGCTGTTTATTACAGGAGAATCGTCACTGGATGAAAACGGTTCATGGGTGGAAATTGAAAAAATGTTTACATATCCGTCAAGAATTAAAATTTCCAGCGAACCTTCTCCTGAAGTAATCGATAATACGACTGCATATGCCCTGGAAACAGGTAATGACGGTATAATTGGTATCGGCGGAGGAAGTGTTATCGATACTGAAAAAGCCTGTAATAAATTTCCTTGAATCAGTTGGAGACTGCATCCCGTCCGGAAGAAGACTGCCGCTGATAGCAGTTCCGACAACTTCCGGTACTGGGTCAGAGTCGACTAAAAACGCCGTAATTTCAAAAAGCGGAGCTGATGGTTTTAAAAAATCATTAAGGCATGAAAATTATATACCTGATGCTGCTGTAATTGATTCAAACCTTCTTATGAATGTACCTCTGCTTATCGGATATGCTTCGGGTATGGACGCATTTACACAGCTTTTGGAAGCATATGTATCGATTAACAGCAATATGTTTACCGATTCTATTGCAAAAGAGGGGCTTAAGGCAGCATCGGAAAACCTGCCTCTTTGCGCTGCAAGTCCTGAAGACCATTATATAAGACTCAGGCTTGGATATGCTTCATTCCTTTCGGGAATCGCTCTGGCCAATGCCGGGCTTGGACTGGTCCATGGTTTTGCTGCAGTGCTGGGATACATGAAAGAAATACCTCATGGTATTATCTGTGCTTCCATGCTTGCCGAAACCACCAAAGCAGTAATAGATGCCATGCTGGAAAATGAAATTGTCTATGCGGAAACCATAAAGAAATATGCTGGTATCGGGGCATTATTTACAGAAAAAAACAACCTTTCTGCAGCTGAAGGCTGTGAAAGACTGGTAAATACTCTTTCCAGATGGAAGAAGGAATTCGGCATCCCGAGGCTTGGAAATTTCGGCTTTACCGAAAATGAAGCTGAAAAAATCACTTCAGAAGTATCATTGAAAAATACCCCTGTAAAACTGGATAAAGAGGAAATTGAAACGATTTACCGGAATTGCCTTTAAAAAATTGTGCCAGCGATTACCGGCACCTGCTGTAGAGTATCAAAGTTATGCATACATCAGCGATCGATGATACATGCGTTGTTATCTATTCATGTTCCGTTTTAAGCGTAACAGTAGGCTGGTTGCATACCGAATCCGGGCCGTAATACTGGATTGCGCCGGGATATGTGTACATTGTTTTTACAGCCCATTCATCCCTGTGCGATTTGAATTTGCGGAAAGGCTTGCCGTCAAGTTCAACGAGGGCCTTTTTGATAACAGGTTTCATATGTCCATGCCGCTGTTCTAGGTTCATCATCATTGTAACAGGAATTCCGCCCGCTATCCATTCTGCTGCAGGTGCCTTCAGGTTTTTAATAGATGACATATACCCCGTAAGTCCGAATGCGATAAGCAGAAAGGTGTTATAACCGAGAGAGTAGCAGTAATCGGCATCAAAATTTGAAGGAAATGCACAGCGGCCTTCATAGCCGAAGAAATGGTGCTGTGAACTGAATTTGCCCATATATTTCTTTGCAACTTTTAATTCATCAAGCTTGTCTTCGACAAGTTCGATAAGAAGTTTTTCGGTTTCAATTCTGGAAACCTGAACATTGCCGTGAGGATCACGGTCCATAAGCAGCTGGCGCTGAATATTATTGGGAAGTGATGAAAAAACATATGATGAATCCCTGCTCAGGTTTTTATTTATCCATTCAGACTGGTCTTCAAAACTCTTCAGTGTTGAAAAGTATTCAGCATTATGCGCAAGAAGATCATTCAGTTCAGAAATGAGTGTTTTTACTTCCGGAATAAATTCAATAAGCCCTTCAGGAACAAGTCCCACACCGAAATTGTCGCCGTTTTCAGCCCTTTTGATAATAATGCCGCATATATAATCAACAACCTGATTGAGCGTCATCTGTCCGGATTCGACTTCCTCGGAAATAATAGTAAAGTTAGGCTGGGTCTGAAGAGCGCATTCCAGGGCAATGTGAGAAGCTGAACGGCCCATGAGTTTTATAAAATGCCAGTATTTTTTTGCGGAATTTGCATCGCGTTCGATATTGCCGATTAATTCTGAATAGGTTTTTGTGGCAGTATCAAAACCGAAAGATGTCTCTATATGTTCATTTTTAAGATCTCCGTCAATTGTTTTAGGCACACCGATAATGCTTACGCCACAGTCTTTTTTGGCAAAAAACTCGGCAAGAACGGCGGCATTTGTATTTGAATCATCGCCGCCGATAACGACAAGCGCGTAAATATTTCTTTTAATGCAGACATCAAGACATTTTTCAAAATCAGATTCGCTTTCCAGCTTGGTCCTTCCAGATCCGATAATGTCAAATCCGCCCGTATTCCTGAATTCTTTAATATAGTCAGGGGTGATTTCAATTGCCTGGTCTTCAAGAAT
>CAZKOK010000587.1:0-1470 GCA_964554355.1 uncultured Spirochaetia bacterium
TATCGAAGCAATCAATGCCGATCCTGAACAGTGCGGGCTTTCCGGCTCTCCGACAAAGGTTAAAAAGATTGAATCTGTTGTACTTAAAGCCGGGGTGATCAGGATGATAGAAAATACAGCCGGCGGGATCGCTGATATGGTCCATGAACTTATTGCTGATCATACAATAGGATAGAAGGAGAAAATTGTGAGTAGTAATAAAAGCGTTATGGTTTTCATACAGCAGGATGACGGAAAAATCGCAGATGTCAGTCTTGAACTAGTATGCAAAGCCAGTGACCTCTCAAAACAGCTGAAAACAACCGTTACAGCAGTTATAGCAGGCCATAATTTAAAAGATCTTGCAAAAACTGTTATTCCATACGGAGCAGGCGAAATATATACAGTTGATGATCCCGGACTGAAACATTACACACCGGTCCCGTATCAGAAGCTTATGTGCGAAATAATAAAGAAAACCGATCCGCAGATTGTGCTTTACGGTGCAACAACTACCGGACGTGACCTTGCACCCAGAATCGCATCGGCTCTAAAAGTCGGTCTGACAGCTGACTGTACTGATCTTCAGATCGGAAACCATCAATACAAGGAAACAGTTTACGAAAATATTCTTTATCAAATACGGCCGGCATTCGGCGGAAATATTATCGCAACAATTGTATCGCCTGAAAAGCATCCACAGATGGCAACTGTACGCGAAGGCGTAATGAAAATGAATCCGCCGGATTCGAAATTCTCCGGGAAAATTACACCATTTGAAGTAAAATTCGATAAGGATGAGTTTCCGACAGAAATTATCAAAAGGGTACTTGAGGAAAAACATGTTAACCTTAAAGGCGCCCAGATAATTGTTTCAGGCGGAATCGGTGTCGGTTCAAAAGAAGGTTTTGACCTTATCAAGGAACTTGCACATTTAATCGGCGGAGAAGTCGGTGCATCGAGGGCCGCGGTAGATGCCGGTTATGTTTCCAAGGAACACCAGGTAGGGCAGACAGGTACTACTGTAAGGCCCAAGCTTTATATTGCCGCCGGAATTTCCGGATCAATCCAGCACAGGGCGGGCATGGCCGAATCTTCAAGGATAATTGCCATTAATACAGATCCTGATGCGCCTATCTTCCAGATTGCGCATTACGGTATTGTTGGCGATCTTCATGAAGTAATTCCCCGGTTCATCAAGGCATACAAGGCAAAGGCATAAGGAGATAACAGTGGAAAATTTTCTAAAAGATAATGAAGATATTTTATTTCATCTTAAACACATGGATATAGACAGGGTGATTTCCCTGCGCGAAGACAACTTTGCCGAAAAAGATGTTTATCCTCATGCTCCTTCCGATATTGATGATGCAAAAGATTCATACGACAGAATCCTTAATCTTGTCGGAGAAATCTGCGGCGAATATCTTGCACCGGCAGCACCTGAAATTGATGAAGAAGGCGTAAAGCTTATTAACGGCGAAGTTAAAT
>CAZKOK010000587.1:1480-2702 GCA_964554355.1 uncultured Spirochaetia bacterium
GAAGTCCAGGATATGTTTGCAAAAGCAGACCTGATGGGCTTTTCTCTTCCCAGAAAATACGGCGGACTCAACTGTCCATCTACCATACTCTGTATTGCTGCAGAAATGGTTGCCAGGGCAGATGGTTCTTTCCTTAATTTCGGACTTCAGCAGGATATCGGTGAAACACTTAACAAATTCGGAAACGACGAACAGAGGCAAAAAGTACTTCCACGGCTTGCTTCGGGCGAAGCAGGATCAAGCATGATTCTGACAGAACCTGATGCAGGGTCCGATCTTCAGGCTGTTGCACTTAAGGCTACACTCGATTCACACGGAAAATGGCGGCTGAACGGAGTAAAACGCTTTATTACAAACGGTAACGGTAAAATAGGTCTTGTACTTGCCAGAAGTGAAGAAGGCGCTGCCGGGGCAAGGGGTCTTTCATTCTTTCTGTATGAACGGGATGGACATATGATAATCCGCCGTGTTGAAAATAAACTCGGTATCCACGGATCCCCGACATGCGAACTTCAGTTCAACAATGCTCCATGTGAGCTTGTAGGCGAAAGAAAACGCGGACTTACAAAATACACAATGTGGCTTATGAACTCTGCACGTTTAGGTATTGCAGCTCAGGCCCTCGGTATTGCCGAAGCAGCATACCGCGAAGGAAAAAAATACGCCAGCGAAAGAGAACAGTTCGGCGTAACCATTGAAGAATTTCCGGCCGTATTCGAAATGCTTACAGAAATGAAAATAGCAGTTGAAGCCGGACGTTCGCTGATACTTGAAACAGCACGGTTTGTTGATATCAAAGAAGGCCTTGAGCACATGAGTGAACTTCATCCTGACAAGGCTGAAGAATATAGGAACGACCTGAAAAAATACACAAGACTTGCCAACCTTTTTACCCCGATGGTAAAAGCATACAATACGGAAATGGCCAATAAGGTCAGCTACGACTGTATCCAGATCCACGGCGGTACAGGGTTTATGAAAGAATTCAACGCAGAAAGACACTACCGCGATGCAAGAATAACCAATATATACGAAGGAACAACACAGCTACAGGTTGTAGCTGCTATAGGCGGAGTAACCTCCGGTGTTGCCCAGGGTATTCTTGATGAATATGAACAGGAAAATTACAGTCACTGTTCTGCGCTTCTTAAAACCGTACAGAAAGCAAGAAACAATTTTGAAAAAGCACTCGTACATGCAAAGGGTGTTGAAGACAGTGCAT
>CAZKOK010000588.1:0-2690 GCA_964554355.1 uncultured Spirochaetia bacterium
GGACCGTCCGTCATGAGTTGAAAGCATTACAAACAGAGAAAGTCCGGGCGGTTTTTTCTGCATCATCATTCTCTGCAGACTGTTGACAGGAGAAAGATCTTCCATATTGAAAGCCATTGACACCGAATTAACAGGGCTGAACAGATAATAAAAACCGCCGTTTTTCCCCATCTCAAAAACCGTAAGGTCCGGACTGTTGACCTCATCAAGAGGTATTACTTCGGGAGCGGCAAGCTGCATCGTCAGTTTTATAATTTCAATCAGTATGTTTCCCTGCAGCATGTCAAAATTTCTGCCACCGGTCTCTTTCCAGAGATACTTGATGGCATCCATTCTGATCATGGTCAGATTTCCGCTGCCGAGTATTGAAAAAAGATCTTCAATTATAAGCCTGAATCCTTCCTCGGTTCCGGGGTTCACGTCACACTGTGATTCCGAAAATGTGGTGTATATATAAAAAATCTCACCAAAAACCATGCTTTCATTCTCAATCCAGAACCGTGCCTGATCCTTTTCCATTCCGGCAGCATCAAAAAATGCCGGTAATCCATCAGCGGCTTTTCCGGCAGGCACATACTGTCCAGAGTGAATATCGGAAGGACTGAAAAAAACATTGAAATCAGCATCCTTCTTTTCAAGCCATTGTGTAAACAGGCTGAAAATCCTTTTATCTTCTGCGGTAAGTCCCTGGTCGTTTTCAAGCTTGTAGTAAATCGATGCCGCAAGAGAGAGTTCACGCGGAATTTCCCTGATTCCTTTTTCGCGGAACAGCCGGGCCATGGCGTCGGCAGAATCAGCTGTACTGCGGACAGTCCTGCCTTTACCCTGTTCCGGGTACATTCGCATGCCGGTAAAAAGCGGAAAAGGCCTGGGCCTGAACGTATTTTCAAGTTTTCCGGAATTCTTAAGGCCGGAGTATTTTGCGGGACTGATAATAATAAAACAGCTTCCGTCAGATCTACCCTTCCTGAAATTCTCCAGATGGTCGTTTTCGATATCCATATGATTGACCACATAATCGAGCATCAATGAAAATCTGCCTGACAAGTCCCTCAATGTTTCTTCGGTGCCGAAACGCGGATCGACCCTTTTTCTTGTCTTCTGACTGAATCCGCCGTCATTAAAATGATAATTGCGGACTTCATTGACTATTTTCACAACCACTTCCGGATATTTCAGTTCTAAGGCCTTTTCATCAAAGTCACCTGCAGGATATCCGGCTGAATCAATGATACCGTCCTTCCTGAGTGATTCGGTAATTTCACGGCTTTTCTTTATTCCTGAAAAAGAATAAAAGTCCTGTTCCCATATATCAGGGTGTTTCATCTCCCTTTCGGGCAGAAGATGAATGCCATTTACAAACGGGAAAAACCTTTCCAGAGTTTTACCGAGTGTAGTCAGGGTATATTCGCCGTCAGTATAAATATTATCCGGGTAGCAAATTGCATATACCCTGCCGGCCGTCTCTTTCATTGGATCGGCTGCATCATGCTTTGCTGACCTTTCCAGCTGATCTGTTGTTCTGGAGGCAAGGTATTTATTTTTGCAGGTAATTATTATCCGGAAAAAATCATCGGCTTTTTCTGTACCGTACAATTCACTGAGAAGTTTTTTTATTTGTCCATTAATTTCATTTTCTTTTTCAGTAGTCAGAACTGAAATGCTGCCTCCCATTTTTTTCTCCGTTTTTTATTATGAAAAACCGGTCAGGATCTTTTTTCCGGATTATTGCTTTTCGGTATTTACCGCAAAGACCTGCTCCTTGTACCTGAAATACCTTTTTAAATGCTGATTAACTGTGGCCAGAAGATCATCCTTGTCTATAGGTTTCTTCAGGTAATCTATGGCGCCTTTTTCCTTGCGTTTTATGGAAATCTGCTGATCGCTTATTGCTGAAAGAAAAATGAAAGGAACAGTCATGCCCTCATCAGTCTGCAGAATCCTGTCATGAAGTTCATCACCCATCATAATCGGCATATTCAGATCGCTGATAACCATATCGGGATGATAATCCTGAAAAAGTTCAAACGCTTCCCGCCCGTTGGCGGCAAGAAGAAAGTTAATATATCCGGCTCTTTTAAGAAACTCCTGTATTATCTTCCTGATATTAATATCATCCTCCACTATAAGGATAATTGCTTTTTTATGATCAAATTCGCTTTCATGGTTTAGCGTTTTCAGAATAACAACTTTCTGGTCCTGTGCTTCATAATCTTTATGAAGAATATCATACTGGATTATTTTTCCGATCTCATCATTGATGATAATGTCTTTAACGCCGAATTCAAATTTTTCACTTACAAGATGCCTGGTCCCTTTCGGAAATTCAATGTTGAACACCGATCCCCTGTCCTTTCCCTCTGATTCGGCCCATATCCTTCCTTTTAGTGCTGTTACCAGCTGAAGGGCATAGGCAAGACCGATACCGGTTGATCTGTGTTTTGTACCTTCGCTGTCTTCTATCTGCTCAAACCTGTCGAAAATGGTATTCAGATATTTTTTTTCAATCCCGATACCGTTATCAATAATCGCGATTCGTACATTTTCATCTCTTTCCTGAAGCTGTATTTTTATTACTCCGGATCTGTTGCTGACAAATTTAACAGCGTTTGAAACAATATTATGAAGCACATCTTCCAGCTTCTCCCCATCGGTATAAATTTGAATTTCCTTTCTCGGCAGGTCACATT
>CAZKOK010000589.1:0-2683 GCA_964554355.1 uncultured Spirochaetia bacterium
AAGTTCCCAGATTTTCTTTCCCAAAAATTGTTTGTGGGGGATTCCCAGTAATCTGCTTAAATAGGGATTGGCATCAAAAATAATCCCGGTATCGGCATTAAGGATAAGTATGCCGTCCTGTGCTGATTCAAAGAGGCTGCGATACTGGACCTCTGAAGATAACAGGTCCAATTCAGATTCCTTGCGTAATTTTCTGATTTCTGCCTCCCGCAGTTCGCGGTCAATTGCTGAACAAAGCCGGGTCAGATTTCCTTTCATGAAATAGTCGCTGGCACCCGATTTCATGGTTTTCACGGCCAGGTCTTCACCTATGGTGCCGGAAATAACAATGAAGGGTATGTCAATCTGCAAGTTATTAATGATTTCCAGGGCATCCATTGCTGTAAACTGGGGCATGGAATAATCCGAGATAATTACATCCCATGTTTTTGTTAAGATTAATTCAGTGAAAGCCTGTGCTATCTGAGCTCTTGTTGATGAAGGCTTGTAACCGCCGCGCTTGAGTTCATGAAGCAGAAGCTCATAATCAGTTTTTGAATCCTCTAATACCAGCACCTTTAGCGGAGTTTCCATTTTTGCCCCTTGTTAATGCGGTGCTTTATTAAGCAGAAGCCAGTACAGGCCGAGTTCTCCGACTGATTTGAGGAATTTTTCAAAATCCAGCGGCTTTACTATATAGCTGTTTACCCCGAGTTTGTAACTTTCAATCAGGTCCTGTTCTTCAAGTGAAGAAGTCATTACGACTACCGGAATTATTTTTGTTTTGTCATTGGCCTTGACAGCGCGGAGTACTTCGAGGCCATCAACCTTGGGCAGTTTAAGGTCCAGCAGAATCAATTTGGGGAGTAGTTCACTGCTTCGATGTTTATAATCGCCTTTGCTGAATAAAAAATCCAGGGCTGCTTCTCCATCCCTGACTACCTGCACGTGGTTGGTCAGATTTTGCCTGCTGAGCGCCCTGATGGTAAGTTCAATGTCCTGGGGGTTGTCTTCCACCATCAGAATTTCCACAATATCATTTTTGCTAATCATTTTGTTTCTCCTTTCGGAATGGTAAAATAGAACGTTGCTCCTTCATCTGCCTTGCCTTCAGCCCTGACCATGCCGCCATGCCGTTCGATGATTCGTTTGACGATGGCAAGTCCGACACCTGTCCCTTCAAAATCCTCTGAAGAAAGCAGGCGCACAAATACATCAAATATTTTTCCTGCATACTTCATATCAAAACCGACTCCATTGTCTTTAATGTAATAGCTGTATTCAGTTTTATCCCGTTTACATCCGATTTCAATTATTCCGGTTTTTCTTGTCTTTGTGAATTTTACCGCATTGGATACAAGGTTTATCAGCGCTTGTTTCATCAGGTTATAATCTCCATGCGCGGACGGAAGCTTTTTCATTTCCAGGACCAGAGTCCGGTCCGGATTTACCGCCTTGATCTCTCGGAATACAGTCCCGGCCAGGTCGGTCATATTTATTGAAGTGCTTTTTATTTCCTGACGGCCCAGGCGTGACAGGGTAAGAATATCATCAATCAAATCCCCCATTCGGCAAACTTCGGAACGGATAATGCCAAGATATCTCAGCCCTTCAGAATCAAGACGATTTGCACATTCCTCGAGCAGAATGTTTGAATAACCATTAATTGCCCGCAGAGGAGCACGCAGATCATGGGACACCGAGTAACTGAAAGCCTTCAGCTCCGAATTTGATGCTTCAAGCTGTCCGGCGTATCGCCTGACTTTATTTTCGCCGTATTTTCTTTCAATTATTTCTATCTCAAGATTCTTGTTGATTTCTTTCAGCTCTAATGTCCGCTGCCCGACCAGTTCTTCCAGATGATTGTGGTATTTTTTTAATTCTGTTTCCGTGTCCAGCCGTATTTTTTCCATTCTCAGGTTGTGCAGGGCAAATGCAATATCACCTGCAACTTCGCCGAAAAGAGACTGTTCCTCATTGTCGTTGGCTGCCTGCGCCGGGATAGCCACAAACAGAATGCCGTATATTCTTTCTTTATATTCCAGACGGATTGTCATAGTACTCCGCTGCCTGCAGATATCACTGAAAGGACAGTCCGGACAGTTTGAAACGGGGTTTTCTGTAATCAAAACACCAGATTGCTGCAGGCTTTTTTTTGCACAATCCGGCAGTTTTCCTTTCTCAATCTGTTCAGCCATGGGTTTAAATGCATCTCCCAACCCGGATTCGGCACTCATTATCATGTTTCCTGAATCATCAAAAACTATAATCCAGGCATGGGAATAGCTTCGGTTTTCAGTCAGGTTTGTGCAAATGCCCTGAATCAGTCTGTCCCGGTCCGTTTCCTTGGTAATAAGCTGATTCACATTTCTGATTGTACGCAGCACCGCGTTAAGGTGAATAATGCGTTTTTCGGCCTGTTCCCGGACCGAAATCATGGTGTTGGTCTGGTTCTGGAGGATGCCGATTTCATCAGAAAAAATCGGCCCTTTGATTCTTGTTTCCAGATCGCCTGTTTCTACCTGTTTCAGTACCGCCATAAGTTTATGTATTCTGCGCAGAATTATAAAATTGAATGAGTATATAATACTGATGCTGGTTAAAATAATTGTCAAACCAGATCCCAAAAAGAACAGACTGATTATTTTTGTTTTTTCAATTGAACCCTCACCGGTTCCTGCTTCAATATATACGAAAAAACGGG
>CAZKOK010000590.1:0-2648 GCA_964554355.1 uncultured Spirochaetia bacterium
CTGAATCCGGCAGGAAATTTACAATTATGAATTATGAATTATGAATAAATAGTATAAACCGGCTTCGGGGCCTGTCCCCATTTTTATGATTTGTGTGATTCGTAATGCCATTCGTGCAATCCTTCGTGGTTCCATTCATAATTTATAATGCATAAAAAAACCGGACCATGAAAAGGTCCGGTAAACAGGAGTTACCCCTGACGGCTTTTTTGAAGCTCCTCCAGGAGCAGGTTTACTGATTCAGCAAGATCATGAAGTTTATCCTTTTTCCGGATAACTATCCTGACATCTTTATCCCCGCTCAGGACTTTCTCTATATCGGCTTTGATCCGAAAAATCGGACCGGCGATCCTGTGGGAATAAAATACACCGATTACGGCGATTACTATCATTATAAGAATATTATTAATCAAAACCGGCGGAACCAGTATACTCCACCTGTCTGTTATGGTTTCAACAGACTGATATGATTCATTTCCGGCCGAGTCAGCAACTTTCTCTCTTGAATAAACCCTGATTATCTCATCCATGGGTTTATCACCGCTTTTCGTGGTAAACCAGTAATATGCTATAAATGAAAGTGTAAATATAACAAGAGCTATAAGCACAGAAACCAGAAATGTGGCAATCATTCTGAACTGCAGCTGTTTGTTAACTACATAGGTTTTTCTCTTGTAATCTTTTTCAGACATAATATTTTTCCTTCATATGCAAGATCTGCTATTAATATTCTCTTACACTATCGGGAAAAAGCAAGCGTTTTTGTTAATATTTTTTTAAAAAATACTATCGGTTTATCTCTGAAAGAGGCACAGGTTCCGGAGTCTCTGTTTCACCCAGGGTTTCAGACAATTCTTTCAGCAGATTTTTTGCTTTTATGCTGATTTTAGCCGGAATTTCAACCCTGATTTTTATATACATGTCTCCCCGTCTGTTCTGGTTATGAAGAAAAGGTATCCCTTCATTGCGTAATCTGAGAATTTTACCATTCTGAGCTCCCGGTGGAATTTTGAGTTTTATTTTCTTGCTGTCCAGCGTACTTACATAAATATCAGTCCCAAGCACAGCCTGAGTAAAAGAAACAGGAATCAGGCAGTAAACATCGTTTCCGTCTCTTTCAAAAAACTTATGCGGACGCACATTTATATAGACATAAAGATCTCCCGGCTGCCCGCCGTTCGGACCGGCATCTCCCTGTCCGGGGATATTTATTCTTTTACCGCTTTCAATTCCTGCAGGTATGGTTACCTTGATTTTCTGATTTTTCTTTATAAGACCTAAGCCGTCACAGACTTTGCAGCGGTTTTCAATTACATAACCTTCGCCGGAACAGGTTGAACAGGGGGAAGCTATGGAAAAGAAGCCTGAACTTCTTCTTACCTGGCCTGACCCTCCGCAGGTAGGACAAACCTTTCGTCCGCTGCCGGATTCCGCTCCTGTCCCGCTGCATGATTTACAGCTGTTGTTCTTCGTATAGGAAATTTCCATTTTTGTGCCGAATACCGCATCGGTGAATGAAATTTCGAGATTATACCGAAGATCTGCTCCTTTTGGAGGTGAATTTGATTTTCTCCGGGACCTGCCTCCTCCGAATATTGATTCAAAAATACTGCCTGTGAAATCACCGAAAATATCTTCAAAATCCCTGAATGCAGATGAAAATCCGCCGGCTCCGCCGACTCCCATCCCGTCAACTCCGGCAAAACCGAACTGATCATAAGCCTGTCGTTTTTTGTCATCGCTCAGGACTTCATAAGCTTCTGTGGCTTCCTTGAATTTTTCCTCAGCTTTGCTGTCACCGGAATTTTTATCCGGATGAAACTGAATAGCCAATTTGCGGTAGGCTTTTTTGATGTCGTCTTTTGAAGCGCCTTTTGCTATGCCAAGCACTATGTAATAATCACGTTTTGCCAAAGTCTGTTCACCTGCCCTGCCAATATTTCATCTACTCTCACATCAAAAGAGCAGAGAAGCCCTCCCTGCTCTTTTAAAAAATACTAAAATTATTTGTCTTCGTCATCAACTACTTCGTAGTCGACATCTTCAACATTGCCTTTTTCTTCAGTTTTTTCTGAGGAACCGTCTCCACCGGAAGCTGCTTCTTCAGTACTCTGCTGGGCCTGCTGATTCGATTCTGCCTGAGCACTTGCATTTCTGTAAATCTCTTCAGCAAGCTTGTGTGAAGCGGTTTTTAGTGATTCAATTTGGGTTTTCATGTCATCAAGATTACCGCTTTCAATGGCTTTTTTAAGATCGGCTGTTGCATTTTCAATATTTGCCCTGTCATCAGCCGACACCTTATCGCCGAAATCCTTTAGCGATTTTTCCGTTGCATAAACAAGAGTATCGGCTTCATTTTTTGTTTCAGCCTTTTCTCTCTCTTTTTTATCTGTTTCAGCATTGGCTTCAGCTTCATTTACCATTTTCTTGATTTCTTCTTCGGAAAGACCGGAAGAAGATTCTATTCTGATTTTCTGTTCCTTGCCTGTTCCAAGGTCTTTTGCCGATACATGAACTATACCATTGGCATCAATATCAAAAGTTACTTCAATCTGGGGTACCCCTCTTGGTGCGGGAGGTATGCCGACAAGATCAAATTTTCCAAGCGTCCTGTTCTGGGCGGCCATTTCGCGTTCACCCTGAAGAAC
>CAZKOK010000591.1:0-2647 GCA_964554355.1 uncultured Spirochaetia bacterium
TGACCTGTTCGTCAAGTTCCCGGATCATGTTTTATTCCACATTTCTATAATTTATATTGAATTCACTAATAAATACTTATACCCGTGATAACCGTTATTTGCAAATGATTATCAGCAAGGTTCAACGGGTTTTTCATTTGTCCGATGTACATTCAAGAACGACTCCCTCTGTCTGCGAAAAATGATTTAAGGCGGTTTTTTCCTTTGCATATCCATGAAAACTGTAAAGCAGCAGAAGCACTCCAAGAGTGAAAATAATCGGCCAGTATTCTGTCAGGCTTTTTTCTTCTCTCCATTTTGAAAACAGCAGTCTGCCCGGAAAAACAACAACCGGAAGAATATTGAACCAGATAAGAACCGGCAGCAGATATGTAAAAATAAATCTGATAACAGAAGTCATTATTATCTCGCCTTTTAAATTCTGTTTTTAAATTCCATTGTTCTTATATTAACTCCTTACGGAAAAAACTCCGGTCCGGTTTCTCGGCAGCGACTGAATCTGTCAACTCCGGGATATTCAAATCCCGGTCGTAATCATAATAAACCCGCCGAACGCGGCGTTATCATCGGTTACATTGACGATCTTTTTCATTTTATCAACTGCATCTTTATATGCAATATAAAATTCATAAGTCGGTTTTGCACTGTAGGCAAGTCCTTCAAGCTCAAAAAAGCTTATTCCGCTTTTTACTGTCGTCGGTTTGATGAAGACTTCTTCTGTCGGCTTATAATAATAGGGACAGATCGTAAGCAGGGTCCATTTGGCCAGTTTATGCTGACGGAGTACATCTTCCATCATATTGAAACCTGTTTCCCGGTCCCCGTACAGAAAGTTTTTAAGCCCCATTGTCAAAAACATTACTTCCTCTTCGAAGGCTTCTTTCGCAAAATCCCTGAATTTCGGTTTTTCAAACACCGATACCATGGATGCGCGGGAAATTACCTTTACCATGTTTTCAAGGACCTGTGACGGATTGTCAAAACATTCAGGCGCAAAATATTCCAGCGCCATTTCATGCATTTTTCCGGGCTTGTGTTTTTTGCGGATCTCATCCATCCGCGGATCATCAAAGCCGCCGGGATACTGTTCGAGAAATCGTTTTTTTGCATGGATCAGTTTTTCAACATTCATTTTTTTACCGATCAGAGTTTTCCCTCTGATAAAAACCGGCCGTTTATTTCCTTCGCTTCCGAATAAATACCGGGCCAGTTTCCAAGCAGCTCCGCAAAGGAACGGCAGTACTGAACAAAACTCTCCCGGGAATCCCGGAAACCGGCAGGCAGCCAGAACCCGTCCTGTTCCAGCTGCTGATTAATCCATTCGATTGCAGTATAGACATCCTCGGCCCACCATTCCGGGTCCTCGCCAAACTGTTCCAGGCCCGAAACAAGCATCCTCTGTCTGCCGCGTGCGGCAAGTTCCGCAAGTTCCGCAAGACTTTCGTCCAGTTCCTTTTCGGGTTTATCGAGAAATTCCATAAAAAGCCCGCTGACATTTTCATACGTATTTTCAGAAGCGAACCTCTCCCGGAGCAGGTACCCCAGAACAAGGTGAATGGTCTCGTTCAGTCCCATCTGCCAGCGGATTGCATTGTCCCTGCTTCCCTTTTCGGGGTTGACCGGATCATGCTTTATGCTGAACGGCGAATATACGATTTCCGACCCCGGATGCAGCGCATCAAGAAGAAAACTCCAGAGCTGGTCCTCGTTCCTGGCCATCGGGCTGAAGGGCGGAAGTATCCTGCTGTTGTCAAAAACGGCATGACCTCCCATGAAAGCCTTTCCGCCTGCGGTCAGATTTTCAACTGCCCGGAACAAAAGGCGATTCTGCATCAGACTGCCATATGATTCTGTATCAAATACATCGCACCTGATACTGTTCCTGTTCGCAAGCAGATATGAGGCCGATCCCATACCGCTGATTCCCCAGTATAAATGACAGATAACTCCGGCCCCCGCACTGCCGTCAGAATAACTTTTTAAAAGCTCCGGGCCGGCCAGATTAAAGTCGGTCTGTCTGCAGAGTGAAAAAAATTCCTTCAGCGGTTCCCCGCAGTATCTGACAACACTGCCGTAATCTTCATTGCCGGCATCAGTTCCAAGCAGATCAAGTTCCTTCCAGCTGACAGCGGGAATAACCAGTGAGGGATCCAGCCCGCTGAAAAGGTTCATCCTTTCGGGGTTTTTGGTCATGGTCCTGAATTCGGGCAGAATATCATCATCTGACATGGCCGCTTTCCTTCCGGCTGTCAGAAGCATAATAAAATTCCTGTTTACTCCGTAGCTTATCCCTTTGCAGTCACCGGACATGGAAAGGGCAAACTCTGCCGATCTGCGGACCCTGGCAGAAAATTGACGGACAAAATTCCACCTTGCATTGTTGTCAAAATAAAGGATTCCGCCTTTTGCCTTCTCCTTCAGACCCTTCATGACCGTATAATTCATATCCCGGCTGCTGACCGAAGCATCGGCAAAACCACGGATATCTACTTTTGCAGTTTTCGGCGTACTGTTGGTATACACGTTAACGCCGACCACACCACTCAAGACTTCAGCGACATTAGAGGCATTAGAAGATTCAATGTCTTCCTGATCGATAACGGTTACATCCGACGACACCTGGCTAATCTTTTGAGCACTGCGTTGT
>CAZKOK010000592.1:0-2647 GCA_964554355.1 uncultured Spirochaetia bacterium
TGACAACAGGAATCTATCATGTACAATCAATATACAGAAATATGAAATTTGACAAACGGTATTTATATCCGGAGGATTTTATGAACAATAAAAAAGGAATTAATATTCTGCTGTTGCTGCTGACATTGCTTGTCGGCTTTTCTGCGTTTTCATGCAGCACAACGAAAAGCAAACCCCAGGAACCTGCAGTAAAACCCAAAGCTGAACCGGAAGAAGTCACCTTCAAGGAAGTAACAAGAAACGGCCCCAACAAGCATAACGGGTATTCCTATGAATTATGGAACCAGAACAGCCTGGGCGATGTCCTTATGACTCTGAGAGCGGGCTGCACTTTTGACGTCCAATGGTCCGGTACCTACAACACGCTGGCCAGGATCGGACTGCGCCCGGGATTCGATGCGACAGTAGTTACCTACAATGTCGAAAACTATACGGTTACAAGGGGGCTTTCCTATCTGTGCATTTACGGCTGGACATATAACAAAGAGGCGCACGACAACCTGGTTGAGTTTTATATTGTCGATAACTGGAAGAATTTCCGTCCGCCGGGAGGTGGCGGTACCCTTAAGGGTACGGTAACGATTGACGGCGATGAATATGATATTTATACCAGCCTGCGTACCGAGCAGCCCTCCGTTCTGGGGACCCGGACATTTTACCAGTACTGGAGCGTCCGCAGGAACGGACAGCAGAGGACCAGCGGTACAATCGATGTTCAGGCGCACTTCAATGCCTGGAAAGAACTGGGGATGGAATTCGGCGACACACTTCACGAAGTTTCGTTCTGTATCGAAGGTTTTGACTCAAGCCAGAACGGCGAAGGCAGTGCGGAAATCACCGAATTGAGTTTTACATCAAAATAAAAGACAGATAGCCTGTTTATGCCGCTGACATATTATGGGAAAGAAACCCGGGATAAAATGCAGCGGTATGAAACAGGTGCCTGCAGCAAACCCGCCTGAAAAGGATGATGAAATTCAGGCCTTATTTTCAGGTTCATATAAATAGTTTCAGGCGGCTCAGTGGATTTATAATGCTGAATAAAAGATCGTATCTGAAGCAATTTCTTGAAAGAATATTGGAAGAATTAAGATATGCCAATTCACTGTTGATTGAATTAATAAATCTGAATGAACGGATTAATGATTATCCTGAAGCAATTAACAAGGCACCTCTGTTCTTCAGCATTTCAAAGCAGTGTTTTCTTAATGAAATAATCATAATCCTGTCCAAATTACTGGCCAATTACAGGTCGGGATTATCTGCCGGGCGAAAATCCCTAAAAGACAATAAGGATATTTTCAAATTACTCATATATCTGGAAGCGAATAAAATCAGGCCTGTGAAAATATCACAGGAATTGTTTTGTGCGAAAATCAGGGAACATCGTGAGGAATTACTGGATTATTCTGATATTATAGACAATATATTTTTATGGCGTGATAAATGCATCGCCCACTACGATAATAAATACTTTTTAAATCCGGGAAAAATATCTACAGATGCTCCTTTTTCAATCACCGATCTGGAAAATCTTGTTAAGGCAATGATGAAAATTATTAATTACTATCTGGATTTGTTTCTGGGTTACACAGATTTATTCAGCTGCAATAATCAGCGGGATATAAACAATATTCTGCATATTCTGTCAGATAAAAAATGAAACGGCTGCACAGGAAAAACTTCACCCTTTCCCCAAAGCCTTCATAAATCCCGGCATCGCACCCCTGATTACCTTCTCATCCACACAGTAAGCAATACGGAAATATCCGGGCATTGCAAAACCCGATCCGGGGACAACAAGGACAAGTTCGTCCTGCAGTTTTTTTGTAAAGGCGATGTCGTCCCCGCCGGGGGCTTTGGGGAACAGATAAAACGAGCCTTCCGGGACATTCAGTTCATAGCCCATGGCTTTCAGTTCACTGCAGAGGATGTCCCGGTTTCTTTTATAGGGGGTGATGTCAACGGACGAGTTTATCACTTCGCCGATGATCCTCTGCATCAGGGCCGGCGCGTTTACATAGCCGAGTATGCGGTTGCAGAGGATTGATCCGTTTACCAGATCGCCCGAGTCCTCCGCTTCCGGGTGAATGGCCAGCCAGCCGATCCTTTCGCCGGGTATGGAAAGGTCTTTGGAAAATGATGTGGCGACGATGCTGTGTTTATAATGCCTAAAGATTGACGGGACTTTTATTCCGTCGAATACTATTCTCCGGTAGGGTTCATCGCTTATCAGGTAGATTGTCCGGCCGGTTTCGCGGCTTTTCCGTTCAAGCATCTCCGCGAGTTTCTGTATTGTACTTTCGGGATATACTTTTCCGGTCGGATTGTTGGGGGAATTGATCAGGACGGCGGCCGTTTTTCCGGTTATTGCCTTTTCAATCGCCTCGGTATCAAGATCAAAGTCGTCCCTGCAGCTGCAGATTTCAAGGGTCCCCTGATGATTGTCAGTGTATAATTTATACTCCATGAAGCAGGGTCTTGATACAACGATCGTGTCGCCTGGATTAAGGACAGTTTTAAGTATTACGTTAAGTGCGCCGCCGGCACCGCAGGTCATGATGCAGTTTTCAGGGGGCATTTTTATTCCGTATTCCGATGATATGAAACCGGCTGTTGTTTTCCTTATGTCAGGGTAGCCGGCATT
>CAZKOK010000593.1:0-2635 GCA_964554355.1 uncultured Spirochaetia bacterium
TGTGGCAATCAAATACTTTGATGCTGATGATATTCAGAAAAGTCTTCTTTCTTCAGCCCGGTTTATCGGAATGTTTCTCAGTCTTCTGCTGGTAAGTTTTTTTTCGCATTATAATATCAGAAAAACATTTCTGCTCTTCTGGATTACTCTTGCGGCATCTGTTTTCCTGTTTGGAGGAGCTCTTTCTCCTGGAGTATGGCTGTATACGATAAGTATGTTTTTTTACATGTTGATTATGGATACAAGATATCCTTTCATTACTGCTGTATATTCGGAAAATTACCGGGAAAGCCGCAGGGGAAAACTGGTTTCAATTACTTTTCTGCTTTCTTCCCTGATGATGCTTATCATAAGTTTTGTTGCAGGTAAAGCACTTGATTCTGATACAGGCAGTTACAGGCTTATTTTTTCAGTCTTTGCTGCAATGCTTGCTGTTTCGGCACTTCTTTTTCGAAAAATGCCTTCGACTTCGTATTCGGTAAAGATAAAACTGAGGGAAAGCTTTTCTCTGCTGAAGAAATATCCGGTATTTACCTATATTCTCGCAGTCTGGTTTCTGTTCGGGCTGGCAAACCTCGCTTCGTTCCCGTTAAAAATTGTTTATCTGGCGGAATCCGAAAGGGGGCTGGGGCTTGATCCGAAAACAGTGATACTGTTTACCGGAATCCTTCCTGTAATATGCAGGCTTGCATCAAATTATTTCTGGGCGGTTCTTTTTGACCGGATGAATATTATCCTGATGAGAATGCTTTTAAACCTGTTTATAGGAAGCGGTATATTCCTGTTTTTTCAGACCTCGAATCT
Source organism: uncultured Spirochaetia bacterium (assembly GCA_964554355.1). Lineage (GTDB taxonomy): Bacteria > Spirochaetota > Spirochaetia > CAZKOK01 > CAZKOK01 > CAZKOK01. The sequence continues at coordinate 805 of CAZKOK010000593.1, forward strand.
TTTTCTTATAGGATTATCTGTTGTAATTACTTATATCGGCTTTGGAGGATCTCCTGTTGTCTGGCCGCTGTGGGTTACGAAAATTGCACCTGCAGATAAAGTCCAGGAGTTTATGGCCCTGCATACATTTCTGACCGGGGTAAGGGGTATAATCGCACCGTTTATTGGTTTTCTTTATATTGCTTTTTTTCCTATAAAAAGCATCGGCATGGTAGCGGGACTGATTTTTCTGATTACCATTTTTCTTTTAATTCCGGTAATAAAAATGAAAAGACCGGAGTAAAGTCAGCCGACAATGCACGGCCCATGTTCCCTGATTTCCAGATATGTGACGCAGTTTTTACCGAATATTCTTTTCATCAGTTTTGAAAATTCATTTCTTTTTTCAAAACGGAGAAAAACAAGAATTGTACCGGCAAAACCGCCGCCGTGTATTCTGCATGCTCCACCGAATTCAGCGGTAAAATTATCGGCCGCGGCAAGAGCTACGGCAAGCGGCTGCTGCCTGGGAAATTCTGCAATGCAGACATTCTGAAGATATTTCCATGAACTTGAACCCGATAAATTGACCAGTTCAAGGAATTTATCAATGTGCCCTGCCTCCAGCGCTTCAGCCTGATTATCAACCCGCTGGTTCTCGTTAAGAAAATGAAAAGCCCTCAGGAATACTCTGTCCCCGTATTTTTTACGGATTTTAAGGCTGTTTTTAAAAAGCTGTTCCAGAGAAATGCCTCTGCATACCTTACTGCCGATTACCGATGCGGCTTTTTTCATTTCTTCAGGGATTGAACTGTAGTGAGAAGTAAGTCCGGCATGATCTCCTCCCGGACTGACAACTGCAAGACAGTATCCGTTTTCATTAAGGGGATTGCAGATCTTTCTGACTTCAGGTTTTTCCGGGACTCTGAAATCGATATAAATTACTCCGCCTGAAGCACAGGCAGTCTGATCCATCAGGCCGCAGGGTTTGCCGAAGAAACTGTTTTCGGCAAACTGTCCGATCTGCGCAGCCGTCAGAAAATCAATTTTACCCGAATTGTGGAATTCACTGAAGATCCTGACCAGGAGGACTTCCAATGCAGCAGAAGAGGACAGTCCTGAACCTGAAAAGACTTGTGAGTGCAGACATCCCCTGAATCCTCCGAACTTTAATCCGAAACGATCAAGACCGGCGGCAACTCCCCTGATCAGTGAATTAATGGAGTGGCTTTCTGAAGGTATTTTTTCAAGGGAAGAAAGATCAACATGGATATGTTCCTGATACTGAAGATCGTAAAGATCTACGCAGTTGTCATTGGCGGGAGATGCAAAACAGACAGTGTCAAGACTGATGGAAGCCGCGATCACTTTGCCAAGGTTGTGGTCGGTATGGTTCCCGCTGATTTCAGTCCTTCCCGGAGAGCTGAAGACAGTGTATTCAGCCAGGCCGAACAGTTCGATATATTTTTTATGAATTCCGGAATACCGTTTCTGCTGTGAGCCAAGTGATTCTTTGCTGTATATTTCTGTAAAAATATCAGAGCTGAATATATCCTTCAGACAGTTCATCTGTTTCTCCTGATAATTTTTTGTAAAAATGCTTTTCAGAAAGACCTCTGAGGATTTCCGCGCTTTGTTCTGCCGTAATATCTCTCTGCGGCGAAGCAAGAAGTTCATAGCCGACCATGAATTTCTGTATTGTCGCCGAACGCAGAAGAGGGGGGTAAAAGTGGATATGGAACTGCCAGTGACTGTAGTCTTTATTATTTGCCGGCGACTGATGTATGCCCATGGAATATGGAAAACTTGATGAAAAAAGGTTGTCGTATTTAATGCAGACGGTATTGAGAAT
>CAZKOK010000594.1:0-2625 GCA_964554355.1 uncultured Spirochaetia bacterium
TGAATTATATGCCGTCAAATACGGGTCTTCTGTATTTCCCGAATCATCGATATATTATCAGGGAGAAAAAGGCAAAAATGTCCCTTTCGCCTGGATGTTTTACCTGCTCAAAGGCAATGGTAAAATAATCCTTATCGATACAGGCTTTTCAGACAGCAGCTATATCAGGCAATTCGGGGTAACGCTTAAAGATCCGCTTGAAATACTTGAATCATCCGGAATTACTCCGGAAGATGTCACACATGTTATTATTACTCATTCCCATTTCGATCATATCGGGCTTGTTAATAAGTATAAAAATGCAAAAATCATTATTCACAAGGATGCACTGGATTTCTTTTTCAAGGTGGACAAAAAGGCAGCCCGGGAACTGAGTGAATCAGAAAACCTGGAAGTTTTCAAAGATAAAATTACACTGTTTGATTCAATTCTGGTTTATCCGGTCGGAGGGCATGCACCCGGGTCTTCAGTACTGTTTTTTATACTGAATGACAGGAAATTCTGCCTTGCCGGTGATGAAGCGTATCTTCTTTCAAATGTCACAGAACAAAAGCCTGTCGGAACTTACTCCGATTTACAGCGCAACAGAAGTTTCCTCAAAGAGCTGGCCGATCTTGAAGACACTGCTATCCTTACGTTCCATGATCCTGCAATTGCTCCGGGAGACCCCGGGATATACCGGATAGAATAAACAAAAAAACCCGCAGGCCGTATCCGGACCATGCGGGTTTTTTCATAAAAGACTTACAGGAAGAATATTCCCGATAATGTCCATTATTCTATTCTTTCGAAATAATCATCTGTTGCCATAATATACATGCCGTTAAACCTCCAATTGTTTTGCGGCCTGTAAAAGGTAAATCGCATCACACAGGGGTTGCGATCATATTTTGCAAAATAGTAATATTCATAATAATCTTTGGTATGTTTTTTTATTTCGAGCAATTCATATCCTGCCAGTTCACCCTCAGCTTTTACTTTTTCATCAAGAAGGGTAACTATTTTTCCCAGAAGTGCATAATTATCATCCTCCTTCCAGTAGGAATTTGAGGAAATTATTGAATCGATTGCCAGTTTCGCGCCTTTGGTCATAAGAATTTCAAAAAAGGTATCAATTGCGGTTTTACCTTCATCTGCGGCAAAACATACACCTGCGCTGAAAGCCAGTAAAACAGTCAATATTATGATTTTTATTAAAAACCTTCTCATTTATCACTCCTTATAGCTGTTGTTATCTGCATGAATAATTCCCGCTTTATTCATACAGAAGAATTTGTATTCTTTATAAAAGCAGATTATCCAAATCTTTTCAACTGCCTGTTTTCATACAAAAGTATGAGATTAATCTGTTAATAATCAGACAAAATCACGATATCCGTTACTGTATTCAGACAGTATCTTATTAAAAAACCAGAAAGGAGTATATTTATGAACAGAACAGGAACAGCGGCATTTATTTTGTGCATCATATTATTTCTGAATTGTGCCGGAGCAGAAATAGAGGGCCGGGAATATATAATAATCTGGAAGACATCAAGCTGAATTCCGTCAATGACGGGACCTACAGGGGTGAAGCGGAAATCGGCCCGGTAAAAGTAATACTCAATGTAACAGTGAAAAATCATATAATAACAAATATCGAAATACTCAGGCACAGAACCATGCTCGGGAAAAAAGCCGAATCAATTACGGAAGACATTATCAAATCGCAGTCTCTGCTTGTTGATGTGGTGTCGGGTGCGACAGGAAGTTCGATTTGTATTATCAAGGCCGTTGATAATGCATTTGATCCGGCCGGAAATCGCTGACTTTTAAAAGTCAGGAAAAACAGCAAACCATTTGCTGAATATCCAAAAACAGATTATAATAAGCGCGCTTTCAGTAATAAACTGCTGTGAAAAAGCCTGCAGAATCAAAGCTTTCTGCAGGCTTAACAAACGGTTTTTCTGTCAGTTATAATATGTAAATTCCGCATAATGCACTGCTGACTGTGAAGATCTGGAACAAATGGAAATTGAAACTGATTTTTATTTTTTCATAACCGCTGCAGCCTCATTATTAATGCTGTTCCTGGCGCTGGTTATATTCAGACTGAAGCGTAAAAACAGAAAACCCAATATATTCTTTTCAATATTTCTGATTAATGTTGTTTTTTCCATCTTCAGCTTCGGGATACTGGTAAACTCGGGGCTTTACAGGTACCTTCCCCATCTTATTCCTTTTTCCACATTATCGCTGACTACTATCTGCCCCCTGTTTTATTTTTATGTAAAGAGCCTGACGAATGACAATTATAAGTTAAGCAGAAATACACTTCTTCATTTCATACCCCTGGCAGCAGTATTTATATACTGCCTATATCCTGTAACAGGATCCATGAAATCATCTCCATGCAGCGCATCCTCAAAGTCATCAACATATTGTTTGATATATTCCCTCTGCTCCGCAGGCATTTCATCATAGTCCGGATATACATAGGAAATGGGGACCTCATAGCTTCCAACCAGACTGGGATAAGCGGATATCCAATAATCGTCGGGCTGATCAATTTTCAGAATATATCCCCCGGTGAGATCATCCCCTGCTATCTCATCAGGATTGAGGGTGGCGATATCGACCCGATTA
>CAZKOK010000595.1:0-2624 GCA_964554355.1 uncultured Spirochaetia bacterium
CGGGGACTACATCGAGCGATACAACTCTTGGCGTCCGCACGCGTCGCTGAACGGATCCGGCGGCGGCGGAACGGCTTTGTAAGCTTGCCCGATGCTGCGCTTCCTGACCGCAGGAGAGTCCCATGGCCCCGGCCTGACCGTCGTGATCGACGGTCTGCCCGCGGGAGAGCCTGTAGAAGACCTGATCAAGCCACTGGAGCGGGCCTTGGGCGAGCACCATGAGTTCCATTTTCGCGGCCATCAATTTGAGGTGCCTGCTGCAGATACTCCCTTTTCCCTGTACAACTCGGGCATGGAATCCCAGCTTAATGAAAACTATTATGAAGCAATTGAATTATATAAAAAGGCCCTTGAGCTGAATCCCAATTACAAGGACCCTCTATTCGGTCTTGCCGAAAGTTATTTCTATCTTCAGGAATTCGATCAGGCCCTTGAATATATCAACAGGGCTCTTGAACTTGACCATAATGACACCGGGAAAAAAATCTTCAAGGCGCGTATTCTTGTCGGGCTTGGAGATTTCAGGGAAGCCGGTGATATTTTCAATACTGTCCTTGAAGAACAGCCTAACAATATGGAAGCCAATTTCGGTCTTTCTGAACTTAAGATAGCGAACGGCAAACTCAAGGAAGCAGCTATTGCATTTGAGGAAACCCTAAATTTCTCTCCCAATAACCGCAGGGCTCTTCTGTCTCTTGTTCTCATCTATGATGAACTGGGAGAGACTGAGCTTGCAGGAGAATATCTCAGGAAAGCTCTTTATTACCATTCAGGCAATTCCCAGGTAAGATATGTCGCAGGAATACATTATTACGGATCAAACCAGTTCAGAAATTCCGAAGAACAGCTGAAAACAGCTTTGGCACTTTCCGAATCATTTTCTGATGCGGCGGTGCTTCTTTCAAGAATATATATACAGAACGGTCAGTATTCCGAAGCAAAAGATCTTCTTGATGACATTATAAGTAAAGTTAAAAATGATCCGATTCTGTATTATTTCCGTGGATTATGCAGCTTTTCGTCAGGAGATTATCTGAACGCCATGAATGATATGACAAAAGTCATTACACTGAGGCCGGATGTCGAAATTCCGAGGCTGATAATCGAGGAAATTCTTCTTTCCAGCAGCAGTCTTCTTGAAGCCTATGGCAGCCGTTATTCGGATATTCGTATCCAGTCGGGTGATGAACAGCTTAAATCCTATAACAAACGCCTGGCTGAAGAAGAATACAGGCGCGCTCTTCTTCTTGAACCCGATTCCATCGATGCAAGATATACAATGGGCAAACTTTATAAACATGAAAAACTCTACGGCAAATATGCCGAAATCATGCGTATTCTGAATGAACTCGACCCTGATTCTGTTTTGTTTCAGGATGAATTTGAAATAACGGAAAGCATTATAGAGGACAGTGTCGCAAACAACTGGGACCTGAGCCAGTTCAGTGTCAGCAGGGACTCCGTATCACTTTCACTTTATTATTATTCAAAACCCGCTTCCCTTGTTTATCAGGCCTCCGAGCCTTATATTGCTTCAATTACTGCAAGCGTTTTTGAAGGGAAAGACTGGATCCGCATCAGAAAACCTGTTCAGATTTCAAGTTATGCAGATGCCTTCAAGCTTGCAAGAAATGATGATTCCGATTTTTTTGTCATATTCAGTTTCCAGGAAACCGACCGCAGTTTTTATCTTAAAAGCGAGATTTTCAAAACAAGCAACGGAGTAAAAGTGGACCAGACAGATATTCAGCGTACGGGGAACAATCGTGTTTTTTCGTCGGTTGTAAATACCGTAGATGCCATAGCTGCAAAAATGCCGCTGATCGGAAGCATAGTTAAAATTTCAGGCAGCAAATGCGTAATCAACATCGGAAAATGCGATAATCTGGGTACCGGTGACCAGATTCCTGTTATAATGAAAGATAAAATATATTTCAAAGCGGACAGTACCGATATTGCCTTTCCGGATGAAGCAGTGATAGGAAAAATCACTGTAACACAGACCGATGATCTTGTTTCCGAAGCCTTGATTGAATCCGCAGGCATTTTCAATCTTATCAATACAGGCGACCAGTTGCCGTTTGCATACAGGAATACCGAAACATATGAGCAGAAACCTTTTTATACGGTAAATTCAGTCCTTATGGAATTATTCAGACTTCATTGACATCCGTTTGCGTTTAGCGTATATTCTGTTTAAAATATTTGAACTATTATTTCCGGTTCAAACCTTGTTTGCTTAATCTATTTTATTGATAAAAGGGGAAACTAATGTCTTTGCGTACAGTAAAAGATATGGATCTTGCAGGAAAAAAGGTCCTGATCAGGGTTGATTTCAATGTTCCGATAAAAGACGGAAAAATCACTGATAATACAAGAATCCGTGCAGCCCTTCCTACACTCAAATATATTCTTGAGCAGGACGGCGCTTCGGTTATTATAATGAGTCATCTTGGAAGACCAAAAGGCGAAAAAAATCCTGAATACAGTCTTAAGCCCGTTTCTCTTGCTCTTTCAGGACTTCTCGGGAAGGATGTTATCATGGCTCCCGACTGCAAAGGCGATGAAGTGCAGAAAATGGCATCAGAACTTCAGGCCGGACAGGTAATGCTTCTTGAAAATGT
>CAZKOK010000596.1:0-2618 GCA_964554355.1 uncultured Spirochaetia bacterium
CGGGACATTTTACCGTTCTGCAGAATCCCTAATCCGTAGATATTTTCTTCTTTTTCCAGAACAAAAGACTGCTGAATGCTGTATGTTTTTTCACCCGCATCATCAAAATCTGTAAACTTTGCACCGGATGATTTTTCACTGATAAGCGGAAGGCCATTAATTGATTCAAAAGATATTCTGCCGTTTTTTAAATTTATAATCGCAAGCAGTTCATCGCTTTTTACAGTCAGTTCTTCTCCGCTCTGCATTACACTGAAAGCCGTTACTTGCGGAGGATTTATTACAGAGAGACTTTTTTTATCGGGTTCCTTCCCTTCAGGATATTTTAAAATCCGGACGGTTGAAGCGTTGAAAAACCGGATTTCTATCTGAAAAGTACCTGTTACAGTTTTTATGCCTGTTTCAGTTTTTTTATATGATTGTCCCGCCATAAGTGAATGATGTTGAAGGAGCTGATACCTGTCAATCAGATTGTCTGCAAGCGGCAATTCTGCCGGAACCTTCATAACCATAATCTTTGGGATATTTCATCATTAAAAAAGACATTATGTATATACTAATGAGTCTGATTTTGTTTCCACAATACTTTGATCCAAAAACAGTAATTATATTTCCAGTGGCAGAAATATTCTTCACACAATATTTGAAAAGCATTTTACGGATTTCTATTGTCAGGTGCGTAACGGAAGGATGGAGGGCTGCACAGCAGAACCTGGCTTTAGATAAAGAGAAGCACGAAGAGGCAGAATGTGATAATACAGATAAGACATGCAGGAATATCCTGTATGGACAATAACACTATTCCGCTCCGGGTTTTAACCCAAAACGGCCCGATCGCCTTATTTAAACGAAACCCTGTTTTTCCCGTTTCTTTTGGACACATAAAGCGCCTCATCAGCCTTATGCACGAGCTCCTGAGCGCTTTGTGCGCTGCCGGGACAATTGGCCAGGCCTATGCTCACGGTTATTTTCAGATCATCAGCATAGTAATTTTCGATTCCGATTCTTTCGGCCAGTTTTTGGGCCAGAGCTTTTTTTGTGTGCGGCAGTATGATCAGAAATTCCTCACCCCCGAAACGCGTGCAGATATCAAGATCGCGAATGGCCTCATTGAATAAATTGCTGATCTGTACCAGAACCGAGTCTCCTTTCTGGTGACCATGGGTATCATTTATTCTCTTAAAATCATCTATATCAATCATCAGAATGGAAAATTTAGTATGATATCTCTTGTATCTGGCTATCTCTTCTTCCAGCTTGATAAACAGATACTGTCTGTTAAACAATTTTGTCAGCGGATCAATTGATGATATTTCGGTAATTTTACCGATAAATGCTTCTCCGATTAATTTGGGATTTACGAGTTCCTTTTCAATATGTGTAAGATAGTCCAGAGTGGCCACAGTAATTTCAACATTCCTGCCCAGTTTTTCCGAGATCGAGTTTTTATGATTGATGATAGCTTCCCATAACTGTTTGGCTTTCTTTATTTCGAATACTTCATGAGTGATAAAAAAGAGCAGCTTTACATATAAATCTCCTCCTGCATGCTTAAGGATGGTGTTATATAGCTGCTGTTCAGCTTTATCCTGAATGCCGTCGCCTGCTGCCCATGAAATAAACTTTGTTGTGAATGATTCGTTTTTAAGGATCCGGAACAGTTTATTTTCGGAATTGGTATTACTTTTCATCAGAATACTCTAAAGTAATCATTTTATAATTATACAATTATTTTTCCCGTATTCAAAATGAAATCTATAGTGCTTGACTTCCCTGCAGGTCATACGTATGTTTGACATACGACATTCAAAAAGGAATTTCCGGTAATTCTGCTTTTCCCTGAATATGCAGACTGACTGCATTTAAGTTTCCGAATCTTATCAATTCCAAACTGAATATCCGGGTTTGTCCTGGTATGCAGAGACTTTTTCAGATTGTCTGGCAAAAAGTCACAAGCGGGTAAACTGGCCTGCACTGAGAGAAAAAAGTGTCTGAAAAATCCGAGATCCGCAAAATTGCCTTTATCGGCGATTATCTTCCCAGGAAGTGCGGGATAGCTACATTTACTGCAGATTTGCAGAAATCAATATCCGGTGAATATCCCGAAATGCAATGTCTGGTTATACCTGTAAATGACATTGCAGAAGGATATGATTATCCTGCAGAAGTCCGTTTCGAGATTACGGAACAGGATCTCGCTTCATACCTCAGGGCTGCAGATTTTTTAAACATTACCGACATAGATCTGGTATGTGTTGAACATGAGTATGGAATTTACGGCGGGAAAGCAGGCAGTCATCTTCTTGCCCTTCTGCATGAGCTGCGGATGCCGATAGTTACAACTTTACACACCATTCTAAAGGATCCTGATCCGGACCAGTATCGTGTGCTGCGCGAGTTGATTCATTTGTCAACGCGTCTGATTGTAATGACGGATAAGGGAAAGGAATTCCTGCTGGATGTATACAAGGCTCCCGCAGACAAGATTGATCTTATCCCTCATGGAATCCCCGATATGCCGTTTTCCGATCCTAATTATTTCAAGGATGAATTTGGTGTGGCCGGAAACCAGGTCCTGCTTACCTTTGGGCTGCTGTCGCCGAACAAAGGGATTGAAT
>CAZKOK010000597.1:0-2611 GCA_964554355.1 uncultured Spirochaetia bacterium
AAATATTACAAGGAATTAATAGCCATTTTTTATTTTAACCGGACAGCAGTGATAACATATAGTCAGTTGTAATAATCAAGGAAAAGCAAACAGTTTTTGTTGCACTCCCCTTTAAAATCGATAATTTCATAGTCAGGAAAAGAGTGCGAAGCGATCTTAACAGACTAAGTAACCGGCCTCTTTATCCAGCTCCATTCCATGTATTCAATTTACAATTAACTGCAAAAGATAAAAAAAGGGCTGTCAGGGCTTATGAGAAAGCTGGTTTTATAATAAAGGACGAAGTCAAATGTGGACAGAATATGCATTGGCTGATGGAATATCTCTGTCTTCCGAATCCATGACGGGGAAGAAGAACCCGGGCAAAATAACTTGACCGTGTTTTTTTTTGACTATATAATTTCTGTTAATAGCAGTATTTATATTATTCAGTCTGCGAAAACAGTTCTTAGGAGTTTATATGAAAAAAACATTCTTGATTATATTGCTGGGTTTTGCAGTCTCTTCTTTTTGTTTTCCGGTTGATATCAATATATACGGCGGAATAAATATTTATCCTCCTGCTATTACGCTTGCGGTGTTATCGGACAGCAATCCCGTAGGTTTTCTTGCCGGAGCAAGCGTTTATTTTAATATCGACAAGGAGCTGAAAATCGGTCCGGATGTTTGCTATATCCAGCTGTTATCTGTCGATGAAGCGGGAGTGGGCGATTTCACTTTTAATATGGTGCCGGTATTGGTGAATCTTCTGGTTGATATGGATATATATGCCTTAGGAATCGGTCTGGGCGCCGCGTTCCCGTTTATAGTTGGCTCCGTAACAAGCGGAGACATACCGCTTCAAATCGATCCGACTTTCATAATGGGTAATGTATACTCGATTAAACTGTATAACAGCGGCTCCTTTGCCCTCGAACTGGGAATGCGCTTGTATTTATTCTATGATTCCTCGAACGAAAGTATTCCTTTTTCAACAAATACAGGAGTGTTTCTGGGGATGGTTTTTTAGGGACAATGCTCCTCTTCATGTCGTTGTGTGAGCTTTTTCAGCACTGAAACTCAACTATAAAATCCCTGTCCCGCTTGGGAATAAAATTACTCTGGCATTTGCTGTTTTTCCTTTCCGGTATTTCCATGGCCTGGAAATACTTCTGCCACAGCACTTCGTATTCAGCGTCGGGGATGTCGGGCGGGCAGATCTTTTCTATCTCTTTTGCGCCTTTAAGGCGCAGGGTCTTTTTTTCGCCGGGGCAGTGGAAGACGGCGAAGTTTCTTTCCATGTCGGTGATCATCCAGAATTCATTTTTCATTCTTTCGGAAAAATGGTCGCTTAAGAGGGGGCTGATATGGTAGCGCGGCTTGAAGTCGGCGCGGAGAAGTCCGGGGGCCGCTTCGCGGAAACGGAGTATACCCATGTAGCGGTGTTTTTCGCGGCAGACTGCGTTTGACCATTCCATGACGGTTTTTACATCGGGATCGCCGTGCATATTGCAGACTTCGGTGCCGTGTTTCAGCGCCCTTAAGATAAATGCAAGCAGAAGCTCTTCACGGCCACGCTGTTCGGACATAAATGCGTAATGGAGCATTGATGCCGCCATGCTGCCGGCTTTCTGGCGGATTATCCTGTACACTTCAAGGGCCTTTTCGCGGTCTGCCGGTATTTCACCTGAATATTCAGCAAGCTCATGCTGCGGGTTTGATGTATCTGTAAACAGAAAATTCTTCGGCCGGCAGTTTGAATGGAAGATACCGGTCGATTCGGCTGCGCAGAGAAATCCGGGGAAGGTCCCGTCGTAAGCGATTGTTTTCATGCGAATAACCACAGCTGCTTTGACTGTTCCTGCAGAAGAACTTCCCGGATTTTTTCCGGCCCTGCTTTTATTTCTGCAAAGAATTTCCCGTTAATTGTCAAAAAAAATCTTGCCCTTTTCATTACAATCCTCATTCTTACAAGAGTTTCAAAATCAAGCGGATGGTTTTTCCTCGCTTTTATTATTTTTACTGCCGACTGACAGCCTATTCCCGGCACACGCAGGATTTCATGCATGTCAGCCGTTGTCAGTTCGACAGGAAAATATGAAATGTTCTTAAGGGCCCAGGCCAGTTTCGGGTCCAGATCGGTGTCAAGGTCAGGGTCCTGTTCGCTTACAAGCTCCTCAACCCTGAACTGATAAAAACGAAGCAGCCAGTCGGCCTGGTAAAGCCTGTGTTCGCGCCTTAACGGCGTAGCCGACGGGGCGGGCAGTCTTTCATCGGTATTTACCGGAATATAGGCTGAATAATAGACACGCCTCAGTCTGAATTTACTGTAAAGCGAGGAGGCAAGATTGAGTATCTGTATGTCAGGATCCGGGGCCGCGCCCACTATTACCTGGGTACTCTGGCCGGCAGGAGAGAAATTCGGGGCGGAGGAGAATTTGTCCTTCTCGTCGCTGAACCGGCTGATACCCTTGTAAATGCTTCCCATAGCCGAAAATATAGTTTTTTTGCTTTTCTCCGGGGCCAGGCGCTTAAGGCTGACTTCACTGGGCAGTTCGGTGTTTACGCTGAGCCGGTCGGCAAAATGCCCGGCAATTGTAATCAGGTCTTCGCTTGTGCCCGGAACTGTTTT
>CAZKOK010000598.1:0-2599 GCA_964554355.1 uncultured Spirochaetia bacterium
CATGAGGGGAAAACATATGAATTAGATAAATCAAAAGTTGATGATTTAATGTCACAAGCAGAGGAGAGGATAGCAAAGGATCCGGATATGACGGATGAGAATGTTCAAAATTTCATGATGTTTAATCCGGATTATTCTTATATTGTTTTCTGGGACAGGCCGAAGGTTGAATTTCTGATGGATGAATATCCGGAGTTTTTAAAGGAATAGACTACCATAGATTATTCAGGGAGTATCTAATTCTTATCAAGAAAATAATCTACCAGATATTTCCTGATATCCGTTACAGCTTTCTTTGCAGCCTCTGTCCCCGAATTGCATAAAACAGCAACGGCCGAAGCAATATCCGGATAAACAATTATGGTCGAATAAAACATCGTATTCGATCCGTCATGACTTAAAACCTGCGATTTGATATTCCCGTCATAAAATGAAAACCAGCCCAGGCCGTAGTTATTCAACACAGGTGTAATTATTTTTTCATACGATTCCCTGCTTATAAGCGGGGCGCCTTCGTTTATTAGCACCTGCAGATAAAGTGCAAGGTCCTGAAGATTTGTATGCACGATACCTGCCGGCCCGATTGCTGCCGGATTGTCTGAGCCGACAGTTCCGGGATCAACCGGGTTGGGATTATGTCCCCAGGGCTGTCCTGTTTTATCATTCAGGGCCGGAGGTCCGAACCCGCTGTTTCCCATGCCGAGGGGCCTGAATATTCGGTTGATCATTAATTCTTCCCAGCTTGAATCGCTCACTGTTTCAAGCATTAGCCCGGCGATTACATATCCGAAATTTGAGTATGCCCATTCTGTCCCTGGTACGGAATCAAGCGGAATGTTCATTATATCTTTGGACATTTCAATTCTCTGACGTCTTATGCTGCGCGGATCGGTAAAATAGACAAGCCAGGGCAGCTTGTTTATGTCAGTTGTAATTCCGGAGGTGTGGGAAAGAAGCTGAACAAGCTTTATATCCCTGTATGTTTCGGGGATTGATGTGTATAAATCAGACAGCATTTCACCGACTGTAGAATCCCAGGTCAGTTCGCCTTGTTCAACTGCAATTGACGCCAGGAGTGCGGTCATTGCCTTTGTATTTGATCCTATGTGAAATTTATCATTTACCGTTACAAATTCTCTTCCTCCCTGCTGCCGGACGCCGGAAACATATGCAAAAACAGTGTCTGAGTTTTTTATAACAAGGCAGGCAAGGGCCGGTACTTCCGGGCTTTCGGTTTTTTCATCAACATACTTTTTTACTGTTTCAGTGTCCGAGATTTCTGGGGGTTTTGATGTGCAGGAAATCAGAACAAGAAAAATTGCAGCTGACAGGACGGCTTGCTTCATATCAGATATTAAACCTCTTTTATCTGCGCTTGTCCACCCGGAAATTTGTTGCAACTTCCTGAATTGCTGATATTATGTACAAATGCTGTACCGTGCGCTTTGCTGGTTTGAGCTTTTTATTTCACCTGTGATCTTCCTTATTCTGATGTTTATATCTGCTCCTTACGGAAGGTTTGCAAGGAAAGGCTGGGGTTTGACGATAAACAGCAAGGCTGCCTGGTTTCTAATGGAGCTGCCTGCTCCGATGTTTCCTATGATTGTTTTTCTTCTTGCTGTTACTGGAGTACCGTTTCTTTCAGTATCAGTTCCGGGTATATTCAGTATTACAGGGCTGCTTGTCTGGGAAAGTCATTATATTTACAGAACATTTATTTATTCAGCACGGATGAGGGGAAGCAAGAGGAATTTCCCGCTTCTTCTTGTTGTCTTTGCTCTTGTTTTTAATCTTATAAACGGTTACATCAACAGTTATTATCTTTTTAAGATAAACGGAAAAACGCCTTTTCTGCTGTCTGTAAATCATATTGCCGGTCTGATTCTTTTTACTGCCGGTCTGACAATTACTATCAGTTCTGACAGAATAATCAGGAATTTAAGATCAAACGGAGAAACCGGCTATTTTATTCCGGACGGCGGGCTGTTCAGGTTTATTTCCAGTCCTCAGTATCTGGGAGAAATTCTGGAGTGGACAGGCTGGGCTGTATTCTGCTGGAGTCTGCCCGCGCTGGCTTTTGCTCTTTTTACCTTTGCCAATCTTTTTCCCAGGGCCGTAGCGAATCATAAATGGTATAAAAAGAATTTCGAAGAATATCCCGGAAACAGGAAGATATTCATTCCTTATATTTTATAATTTATGAAAAAAACAATACATTGTGTTTTTCCTGAATATTTTTCCTTAACAATTTTTTATTCTTGCTGTACAATAAAGTGGAAAATAAGGAGGCAATTATGCGTATTATGAAAAAACTGGCTGCGGCTGGTGTTGTTTTATTTTTACTCCTGAGTGCAATCGGTTGCGCTGGAACAGGGACAGGGAAAACACCATATGGTCCGCTGCAGATTATAGGATCAAAATTAAGCGACAAAGCCGGCAACCCGGTTCAGCTTAAAGGTATAAGCACAATGGGGCTTCAGTATTATGGTCCTCTTGTAAATGCAGACAGCTTCGATGTATTGAAATATGACTGGGAAGCTGATGTAATCCGTCTTGCTTTGTATGTAGGACAGAAAGGTTATGCTGACCACCCCGAACT
>CAZKOK010000599.1:0-2557 GCA_964554355.1 uncultured Spirochaetia bacterium
GGTTTTCAAACGCATAGGGATGTTTGTGGTATTCTGTTGTAATCCTTAATATATTGATGTTAAGTTCAGAGGCGGCTTTATCCACACCTTTGATGATTTCGCGGGAATTCGAAGAGAATGAAGTCTTGGAAATTAATGCAAAAACGGGCCGCGTTTTTGTCGGTTTTTTTTCTTTCTGTTTCACCAGGCTTATCCATTTTAAGTATCGACTTTCAGCAACTAAAAATTGATTTTATCTACCTGAATATTAACCCCGGCTGCATTGTCCGGACTATACAGACAGACGCCTGTCTGTATCAGGTACCTATGCCGATATTCCGGTAAATGCGCTTTCCAGGGACTTTGCCGACTCCTTGTTTTCCGAAGCTATCTTGTACAGCTCATTTATTATATTGGCTATCCCTGAATTGACATCATTCTGTTTTCTAACGGATTCCTGAATAGTTGCTGATGCATGAATTACCTTTCTCATGGCTTCGTGCATTTTCTCGTTCTTTTCGGTCTGGGCCGCTGATGTCCTCTTTATGTGGTCTGTTGCTTCAATAAGTGAACCTATACTCTGGAGAATCTCGGATGCTGCAACCTCCTGTTCCTCCATTGCAGCTGAAACGGAATGGATAATCTCCTTTGTTGTGTCGACATCTTCGGCGATCCTTTTAAATGAATTCTGCATTTTTTCAGATTTTTCCACTCCGTCTTTAATACTGGTCATCATGGCCTTGATTTCCGAAGTTATTTTTTTGGCGCCTTTTGAGCTTTCCTCTGCAAGGTTTCTGACTTCATCCGCAACAATTGCAAAACCCCTGCCTGCTTCACCTGCATGAGCGGCCTCGATTGCGGCATTCATGGCCAAAAGGTTTGTCTGGGCTGCAATCTTGGAAATTACCCCGATAAAAGACGAAACACTTTCAGAAAGATGTTCAATTTCCTTTATGGTTGTAATTGAAGAATTAACGGACAAAAGACCGTCTTCGGACACCTGTTTTAGTATCCCGGCAAGCTCATCAGCCCTTTCTGCGATCTTGCTTACGGATTTGATATTCGCAGACATCTCATTAATAGATGCTGAACTCTCTTCAACAATTGCGCTCTGGTTTTCAATGTCCTTGAATACATCATGTATTGATTCGGATATTTCCGAAATTATGTGTTCCGCCTGCTCTATCTCTTTTGTCTGCTCATCAGCCGTTCTTTTTACTTCATCACTGGAAGCTACCAGGCTTTGTGAACTGTTTCTTACCTCTGTCGCCGAAAAATCGAGAAGATTTGATGTTGATGAAACCTTTTCTGATGTCTTCTTTATTCCTTCAATAATATTCTGAAGATAATCAGTATATTTATTAATTGAATGAACAAGCTGTCCCATTTCGTCAAAACGGATTATACTCAGTCGTTTTTTGGGATCCCTGCTGCCTGCAATGGTATCATCAAGGGTTTTGGCCATATATGCGGTCTGGTTCTTCAGGTCCGTGGCATTCAGTCTCTGTACGATATAAACGTAGCCCAGAAGAAGAGCCATGAGGAAAAGCATTTCCAGTGTATACTGCAGCGACGACGCCATGACCTGTCCGGCCTGATTCCTTCTGATATATTCCTCGGCAAATCCGAAACCGGCGGCCATAATAAATGAGGCTGCAAAAAAGACCGAACTGAGTGAAAAGAGTATCTGGCGGTTGCGCATGGACATCCTTCTCTGATTTTTATCGAAATAATAAAAACGAAGCATGCTTTTTGCTTTCATTGTTACAATATTCAGCCAGCTTATCTGCAGTACCGATGCAATAATTCCGAGTGACAGGTCATAAATCATGGTAATTACGATGGAAAGAGGAGTATATGTGCCTTCGGAAAGCCCTGATAGTGTACGAACCCCGGGGCCGATTATGTATCCGATTACATTTACGCCGATTATAATCATTGTGAGTCTTGAAATTGTCAGGCGGGCCTTGCGGCGTTCATCGCCTGATACCTGGACCCCATCCCTGATCCGTTTAAGTGTTTTTTCAAGCGGAACCATTACGATATAAACGATAGCAATTGATACACACACAAGAGACCCTATAATTACTATCAGAGAACCCATCCTGGATGTAATTGTTGAAAAATCCCTTACAACAAATATGGAATGAAAGAATTTAATTATCGTTACATTTATTAATGTAGCTATCAGAATAATCCTGAGTACACTGAATGTTAATTTTTTCATATTTAATCTCCATATCCTTATTTTTATAAATTTTAGCTGAAATCGCAAATAAACAGGGATGGAAATGAATAAAAACTATTATCCGAGGGAATTTGGGCAGCCGGAGGCTGATTTTTTAAAATCAGCCCTGAGCTATTATTGGGTATGCCTTTTCTTTTTCGTTCGGAAGCAAATCACCGGGGATTTTGTCTTCGCCGACGGCCTGAAAAACCAAAAATCTTGCACAATGAAGATTATTCGAGTGGCAGTAGTCATCCTTCAGTTTGTCAGCATTATCAGGCATATCTGACATTTGATCATTATAAAAGGGACAGGTTTTTGCTATTTCACAATCGCTCATTATGTACTCCT
>CAZKOK010000600.1:0-2547 GCA_964554355.1 uncultured Spirochaetia bacterium
CATAAATCCAGTTTCAACTGCATATTCAGCCAGCTTTCAGGTGAAGTATTGGTCGCTTTTGCAATCCTGACAGCCATATCCGGACTTAAAGATGATTTTTCATTGATAAGTTCTGAAAGGGTTTTCCTCGATACACCTAGATCATTTGCCGCATCGGTTACAGACATCCCCAGAGGTATCAGAACATCTTCTTTTAAAAGCACTCCGGGATGAACCGGCTTTCTTCTGGTAATCATGTATTTCTCCTAATGATAATCCCTGTAATCAACAACATACGCATCGCCTTTCTCAAAATAGAATGTAATTCTCCAATTGCCGTTAACCCATACTGACCAGATATCCTTTTCCTTGCCGGATAATCTGTGCAGTTTGAAACCGGGTAAATTCATATCCTGAACGGCTATGGAAGCATCCAGACGATCAAGTATCCGTTCTATTTTTCCTGAATGATTTGGATTAATTCCTTTTTTATTTCCTGTAAGAAAGAACCTTTCAAGACCATTGTGTTTAAAGGATTTAATCATAATATAGTGTAACCTATAACGTTATGGGTGTCAAGGTAAATAACGATTACAGCACAATTTCTCCTAAAACCGTCACTGCAGAACCCGCCACCGGCCCGTTCTTATTGATATTCATCGAATCGCATCAATTCCCGGCTCAGAACCAGATAGAATACCAGTTACGGGGCAGCCTTTTCAGATGTTTTATTCACATAGTATCGCAGAACGGGAAAGGATCCGCCTGTTGATTTGAGAAGCAGATTTTCAGTGTTTTTGCCAGTCATGTCCGGTCTTCGTTCTTTAACATATTTTTGTTTTTATACCGGATCATAACGGCAGATTTTTTTAAGAGTATTAATATTTTGCATGACATCATAATCTTGATAGTGAAAATTTTACGACCGTATCGTGGGAATTTAGCGAATTTCGCTATGATAATATTTCGGTAAGTCAGTCTATCCCGAATATTATGTCGGTCTATCCCTAACAATAATCCCACCGACACGAGCGGTACTCCGCTCTATCCCGCTGACTCGAGCTTTAGCTCCAAATGGACAGTCTTAATTTGGACGGCTACAATTACGCGTCTCAGAAAAGCAAAAGGACATACCCAGGAACAGCTGGCTGAACTGTCCGGGCTGTCCAAAAGAATGATTGCTCACTATGAAACCAGCATCACAAACCCTCCTATAAACAATCTTCTGGCCATTGCTGACGCACTTAATGTTTCCATACTGGAAATCCTGGGACAATCAAAAGAAAAGGATCTCAGCCTTTTTCAGGATATTGATATGAGAACTCTCAAAAAAATCCTGCAGATAAACGATCTTTCAAAAAGGGATCGTGTTACTATTTACAATATGATTGATGCTTTGTCGGAGAAGCAGAAAACCACATAAAGGTATCAATTCCTCTTCAATACAGGAAGCAAATCAGATCCGTTATCTTCAAGCACCTGAAGAATATCCTTCTGCCACTTACCGGGCATAGCTTTAAAATAGGAAATGAATTTTTCCTGGCAATTGCTGTCAAGAAGAAAAACCTCAAACTCCTTTGCTGTTTTAATATCCTTCGCTATCTTCAACGCCTGGTCTTTCTTCCGTTTTTTCACCAGAAGATATTTCATTAGAACAAAAACAACCGGCTGCGGAACTCTTACTGACAGACCATCATATCTTATCAGTACCGCATTACTTTGAATGAAGTTCAGATACCGAAGCGGCGTCGCGATGATTTTTAATTCATCTATAACTTTCCCGGTATTTTTCCCCTTTCCTTTTTCCGGATACAGGAATTCAACTTCAAAATCCGGACTTACGAATTTTGATTGATCACCCAAAGGAGAATAAACCTCTTCAAGACCATAATTTCCAAGTATTTCTTTCACATCAACCTTTCTGCTTACTTTCGGAGGGTTCGGTACAAGAAAATCGAGTCCTGTGTAGACACAATGGGAATACGCGGGTCCCGGTTGAAATGTTCCCTGTATATGCGCAGGACCCAGCTGCCAATAATGATGAAATCCTGCAATATTCCGTGCGCATCGAAATCGTGAATGATTTTTTTGAATAATGCCATGTTTTTAGTTGAGGACATGCAAAAGCTTCCTTACCTCGGCCAGGTTTTCATTCACCTGCTTTTTTTTCTCTTCATACTTTCGACGCTCATCGATTTCCTTTTCGATTTTCTTTACCGCATCAGAATCTTTTCTCCCGAGATATTCAAACCGGACTTTTTTCTTCTCTCTGTACGCGCGGTAGCAATATTGATTGCCTTTCCGCAGCTTTACACAGACAGAGCCTTTGGGAAACGCACAAATTTTCTCTGCATAAAATATACCCAGAGCATTTAATCGATTATATTCTTCCTGTATTACGTCTTTTACCGCACTCATAATATCCTCTTTCAGTATTCGGGTTGCCTAACATAATAATACTACAAACCTATTTGTTTGGCAACCTTTTGTGAAAAAGACAACCAAGTTATAGCTCTTGATTCCCAAAATACCGTCATAAAATCAAACAGATATTACCTGAATAATATC
>CAZKOK010000601.1:0-2542 GCA_964554355.1 uncultured Spirochaetia bacterium
CATTTTCTTGTGATCAAGGGTAGCATATTCTCGGTAATTCTGAAAATTAACCAGACGGACTCCCCTGAAAATACTGTCAACCTGTTCATCTATAAAAAGTTTACGTATCTCTTCATATTTGGCATCAAGCTGTCCGAGAAGCCTGACTTTAAGAATGGAAATATAAAAATTCTTGAGATCAAGTCTTGGTACATAAAACATTATTTTGAAATAAGGGTCTTTCATAAAGTATTTAATGAGTTCCGGAAGCGGAATTTTCTTTTCAAAATGTTTGCCTTTTTCAATTACAAGAAGAATATTCTTTACAATTTCATCCGTATCGATTTCTGTAATCTTAAGTTCAGAGGGTTCTGCCGTCTCATCTTCCAAATCGACCGGTTCAAGAGTGGCTTCCTCATCCCTGGGCTGTGAAATAAATGAAAGGAAATTGTGATCGATGGTAAGGGGTTCCGGTATTTTATTCAGCGCGTAAATTGCGTAATACATCTTTTCCATATACTCTATGGAAAGCATGGCTGAAGCTTTTTTGAATGACAGACGCTGGACCTGCCCGTCATCCAGCGGAGTAAACTGAAACAGATTGAAAAAAGAGACATAAGGGAACAGGACAACTTCTTTCAGATAATAAAAAGGAACAAGGCCTTCAGCAATATTATCGAAAAATGAAGCGTTGATGGCCGAAATATACTTTTCAAGTTCAGCTATTATTTCATTTTTTATTGTATCCTTTTTTCCCGAAAGATTATATAACTCAAGAATCCTGGAGTTTGGAAGAAGATTATCGATTCTCGTTATGACTTTAGTAAGATTTGCCTCGATTAATGCCGTATATGCTGTTTCAAGTTCTTTCTGTTTCATCCAGAAATTTTTAAAAAGATCACGAAGAGGAAGAACTGCCGTATATATTTCCCAGAAAGCCTCTGCAAGTTTGGGAGTAAGATCTCTTGTTTCAAATCCGGTAAGGCCCGAATTCGTTTTGCCTATCTTTCTTTTCAGGGATTTTATTTTCATCAGAACAAAAATTTCACGGCGGCGTTTGCCCAGGAATTTGCTTTTAAGCCAGAGGATAAAACGCGTAATAAAACTGGAATTTTTTATGTCATAATCGATAAGCCGTTCACGCTCACTCTGTTCAAGTTCCTTGTGATAAGGATGTTCTTCCTGTCCATCATCAAACTGAATGCTGCTTTTGATTTTATTTAATAGTTCAACTCTTTCAGATTCAGTAATGGTCTTTGTCAGTTCATAAAAAACATTGGAATCACTCATAAATAAAATCCCGGCTTATCTCCTGAATGCAGACAATTCTGCCCTGTTCAACCTCTATATTTACAGTATCGGTTATTGCCAGATTACTAATACCGAAATCTCCCTTATTCCATTTAAGATTGTCAAGAGGCCATTTTAATCCGACAGATCTGGCGCGGCATTCTTTATTGCCGACCGGAAAAAAAGATAATACTTTTTTATGGACGCCTTTCATAGTGTAATTCTTTTTTATCAATATAACAATACTATTATCTGTTATCCACACATCGGGAGCATTTTCCCTGTCGAACAGGGAATAAACAGCAAGCAGATGATCCAGACGGCCTCCCCCGCCCCCTGCAACAACTGTAAAATCAGCACCCTTGTCCCATGCAAGCTTTAATGCAAGTTCGGTATCTGTAAAATCCTTGTCAGGTGCATATTTTATTATCCTGTTATTATCAAATTGCGCAGCAGCAGATCCTGAAACAGAATCAAGATCGCCGATAAGGTAAGCGCATTCATAACCAAGTTTTGCGGCCGTATCGAGCCCTGAATCAGCGGCAATAACGATGTCCGGATTAATGATACCGTCAATTGTATTTCGGCGGGGAAACAGGCCCCCTGTAAGGATCAAACAATTCATAAAACATCCGTTTTTGGTCTTGCGGCCATTATAATAGCATAGTCTCAAAATGTCTAAAGACTTTTTTTATTCTTCCGAGCATAAGAAATAGGTGGACAAGGATGTCCAGAAAATTGCATCATCACGGAGGATGATATGATAATCAATCATAATATGAGCGCTATGTTCGCTCAGCGGAGCTTTAAGTTCAACAACTACAGAATGGACAAGGGAATGGAAAAACTTTCGTCAGGTATGAGAATTAACAGGGCGGGAGACGATGCATCCGGTCTGGCAGTCTCTGAAAAAATGAGATCCCAGATCCGCGGCTTAAACCGTGCGGAAAAAAATGCTCTTGACGGCATTTCATTCATTCAGACAGCAGAAGGCTACCTGCAGGAAACTGAGGATATCCTTCACCGAATGAGAGAATTATGTATTCAGGCATCAAACGGCATTTATTCGCCGGAAGACCGCATGCAGATCCAGGTTGAGGTCTCGCAGCTTGTGGATGAAGTAAACAGAATTGCTTCACATGCCCAGTTTAACGGCATGAACATGCTGACAGGTGCCTTTGCCAGGGAAACCGGAGAAAACAACATTACCGCAAGTATGTGGCTGCACATCGGAGCAAATATGGACCAGCGAGAGAGGGTCTATATCGGCACA
>CAZKOK010000602.1:0-2533 GCA_964554355.1 uncultured Spirochaetia bacterium
AGAAGCTGAAAAGAAAAGCGTAATATTTCAATATGAGACAGGCAGATCGCATGAAATACCATATCAGTTTCTGCAGAACTATGAAGGAATGCTTCAGACAGATGATTACGAGGCATATCATACTGCACTTAAGAAATTGGAAAAGGATAAAAAAATTACAATCCTTCACTTTCTATGCTGGGCGCATGCAAGACGGTACTTTCACCGGTACTGGGATAATTCCAAAGATAAAGATGCCAAAAGAATTCTGGATTTGATAAAAGATTTGTTCGAGCTGGAGGATCTGCGGAAAGATTACTCAAAAAAGGGCTTTCTGAAACAGAGAAAAAACAAGGCTGGCCAGATTTTTGAACAATTAAGGAAATTACTGGAAACGATATATCCTCAGACACCGCCAGGATTGTCATTTGGGAAAGCCATAGCATACACGCTGGACAACTGGGAACAGCTGATATCCTATATAGATTATTATGAACTGACTCCATCGAATAATGTCGCAGAAAGAGCAATCCGGCCGTTTGTGATCGGCCGGAAAAACTGGTTGTTTTCAGGAAGCCCGGCCGGAGCAAAAGCTTCAGCCATTTTATACAGTCTTGTTGAAACGGCAAAGCTCAATGATCTGGCTCCTTTTGAATATCTCTATTTCATTTTCAGAAAGATTCCTTACTGTCGGACAAGTGAAGATTATTCTGCGCTTCTGCCGTTCAATATCGATAAGGAACAGCTTAAGGCAGAGAGGTAAGAATTACCGCTTACTATTGAAATCTGAGAAATCCCGGTTATACTCCTGCCAAAAGGAGTATCTTATGGGAAAACGCAAAACAATCAACTGGCCGGATTATTTCGGGGAATATGAATCCGGGAACCTGACCATAGAACAATTCTGTAAAGAGAAAGGAATACACCAAAACACATTTTACAGAAACAGGAAAAAACATCGGGAAAACGTAACAACTCTGGTGAAACTTCCAATAAAGAAAACATCCCCGATGCAGCAGTCACTTCTTGTACAGATAAATGATTTCATCCTGAAAATTCCGGAAGGAGTAAACCGGGAAACACTTGAAACGACTCTTCAGGTGCTGAAGGAAATCGGATGATAATTGATTTAAGTGAATATCAGTTTTATCTGAAACCCGGAATAACAGACCTCCGAAAGGCGATCAACGGATTATCAATACTGATCCAGAATGAAATGAACTTTTCGCCTTTTGAAAAATGCCTTTTTCTGTTCTGCAACAGAACCAGGAAAAATCTCAAGATAATATACTGGGACCGGAATGGATTCTGCCTTTGGCAGAAGAAAATAGAAAAACAGAAGTTTCCCTGGCCTGTTACGGAACAGGAAGCGCAGGAAATTACTTACAGGGAACTGGAAATGCTTCTTTCCGGAATTGATTTCTTCAAGACCCAGTCTCTCAGCGGCATAGTCCATTGTTTGGAAGCCTGCTGTATTGCCAAGTATAGGTAGCGCTTAAAAATTTTCGCACTTTTAATCTTGGTCCTCAGGAAGCGTTTATGCATCAGCCTCCTTTTCGATGTAATCATATTCCTTAAGCAGATCGCATAAATATGATGCCTGTGGATCAGCTGTCGGGGGAGAGATGGACGACACAGTCAGCCGGGGTTATAATGGGAAGAGGATGGATAGTTTTACAGGAATGTACAATTATGGGTTCAGGGATTACAGTTTAAAAGTTAAAAGATTTACGACTGTTGATCGTGCTGTTGGTGCAGGGCTCGGGCATGATGCTGATGTTGTTTATTATTGTATTTCCAATAAGGAGAACGATTAATGAAAAAGAAATTTATTCCTTTTTTCCTCTTTATTAATTGTGTTATATTTCTTTCCTGTCAGGAAAACGATAATGGCATTCAGTTATATCCAGTGTCGATAGATCAAAAATATGGATTTATAGATAACCATGGTGAAATTATTATTGATTTGATTTATGAAAATGCAGGTGAATTTTCTGAAGGACTTGCTCCGATACAGATTAATGGTCTCTGGGGATATATAGACGCAGAAGGTGATATAGTAATTGATCCACAATATAGTTGGGCATATGGCTTTTATGATGGAATAGCACAAATAAAGCAAGGTCAGGGATCATCAAGTTATAATTTTATAAATAAAAAAAATGAACTTATATCTTCAGATGGCTTTTTTTATACAAACCCTTTTTTTTCTGGTTATGCAATTGTATCAAGATATTTTAATAACAAACCATTAATTGGTTTTTTAAATACGAAAGGAGAAATTGCTATAAATTTTCAATTTGATATGCCACCGGTTATTGGAAAATATTCAGGATTCTATTCATGGCCTGGATTTAGATATGATCGTTGTGTTGTATGGATGGGTGATGACAGGAAGATAATTTATATTAATAAAGATGGTAACAGGATTAATGATAAATTATTTGATAAAGGTTCGGAATATTTCAATAATGGAGTTGCCAAAGTAGTCATAAATCGGAAATACGGCATTATCGATGTAAATGGAGATTATATTATAGAACCGATATATGAT
>CAZKOK010000603.1:0-2524 GCA_964554355.1 uncultured Spirochaetia bacterium
ATAAAATGAAGAAGAATATCCTGCTGACATTACTTATCCTGATCTGCATCAATGCTTTTGCCGCTGATGTTGATGAAGATGAATTAAGGTCTGTTTCCAGAGGTTCTGTTGAGTTTATTAATTATGCCGGTCCGCATGATTATATCAATACACGTCAGGAAATTATCAATATCGGTATTCAGATGGGACTTCAGGTAAAAAGAGGTGCAAGGACAGGGAATTACTATAATCTTTACACTGCCACACATCTTCCGAAAATGGGAGCAAACGGAAAAATGGGCGCAGATATAATTGTCATTACCGATAGGGGCGGCGTGGACCATGTCAGAAACCTCCGTTTTATCATAGCAGGGTATATCATGACGGTTTATGATTATTCATTCGACCAGTCCTTTCTGCTTGCAGAATTCGTAACAATTTACAACGCTGTATACAGACGAAACATGGATAAATTCTCATCAACATATTCAGCTGAAGTCATTGGAGAGCTCAGTCCCCAGAAAGCCGGACTTTCCACAAGATACAATGAATGGAAAGGAAATACACAGATACTTGTTCCCTTGACGGAAAAAGCAGGTGAGGGTGCATTCGGAGCATTGGACACAGATGAGATTTCTGATGAAAATGTCATTGAGGATATGCGTCAGCAGGAGGACATGGGTGTTGATTCCAGGAAAGACCTGGTTGATGTCAAAGACCAGGAGCTTCAGCAGGAAGAAAAAGACCTTCTTCAGGATAAAGACCAGGCAGAAGCCGGAAGAGAACAGGTAGATCAGGAGCTTCAGGATATTCAGGATCGTCAGAATGAACTGCAGAAGGAAGAAGAAGATCTTGCAAAACAGAGAGAAGAAGCGGAAAAAATGCCTGACGGTGCGGAAAAGGACCGGAAGCTTGCCGAAATAGATCAGCGTCAGCAGGAGATTGACAAGGAACAGGAAGACCTTGATAAACAGCAGGCCCAGGCCGAACAGAAGGAAGCCGGGGTTTCAGAGCAGGAACAGGGTATTCAGGAACGGGAAAGCGATCTGCAGCAGAGGCAGGAAGATCTCCAGAATGAACGCGAACAGGTCGCACAGGATGAAAAGACCGTGGCAGCCCAGGGTAAAAGTACGGGTCAGCCCGAATATGTTCTGTTTATGAAAGTAGATGAAAGCAATCCCTCCAGATCCGGCCAGCTCGTTCTGATAGACAAGGACTCCGGCACTATCGAAAAAACTTCCGGTCTTACAGACCTGCGCAACAGGGCTTTCAAGCTGATAAATGAAACAATCGTATGTATTTCAGGAAGGGGTGATAATGCAAATCTTGTCCTTTTCGATATTGAAAATCTTTCGATTGTCAGAAGAACTGATGCAGTCGTATATGAAAACAGCGCTCTGGAATACAGCGGCGGGTATTTGTATGCAGTAGTCAAGGAAGGAAGCAGCTGGTACATAGGAAAATTTGACAAGGCCCTGAATTATACGGGAAGATCTGATGGTGCGGTTGATCCGTATACTCCGATAATAATTTCCGGTTCTCAGATTTATGCCCAGAGGACAGACGGACAGATAAGGATCCTGACAAAAGACAGTTTTGTTTCGGGTAACTAAAAAAAACAGCAGGGAGAGTAAATGGAACATCCTTTTGCAGGCAGAACGATCTCCATAGTAAATGATCTATCAGTGGATGAACAGCTATATCTGTATGAACAGACAAAGCTTCTTAAAAAAGCAGTACTGAAAAACACCGATACTAATAAATTCAGGCTCAATGATCAGGACTACAGTATTTATCTGATGTTTCTGGAAGACAGCACCAGGACAAAGGAATCTTTCCAGAACGCGGCAAGATTCCATGGCACAAGAGTGAATGTTTTTGATGCACGCAGCTCTTCGTTCAACAAGCATGAAAGCATAACCGATACGGTTAAAATGCTTTTCGGTTATGCGCAGAAATCGCTGTTTATTGTCAGATCGAAACATGAAGGTCTGTGCACCTGGCTTAATAATGCTCTGGGCGAATATGCTGCAAGTCTCGGCTATCCCAGGCCTCCCTTTATAAATGCCGGTGACGGCAAACATGAACATCCGACACAGGAATTTCTTGATGAATTCAGTTTTCTGGAGCAGCTTAACTGGGACCGTTCATCAATCCATCTGGCAATTGTCGGGGACCTGTATCACGGCAGAACAGTACATTCCAAAGCAGATGGTCTGAAGATTTTTTCCAGGGTAAAGGTTGATCTTGTGGCGCCTCAGGAACTGGCAATGCCTGAATATTATATCCAGAAAATGAAAGCAAACGGATATGATGTCAGGATATTCTCTTCCATAGATGAATATCTCTCGAACGGCAATGTCGCAGACATCTGGTATTTTACAAGGCTGCAGCTTGAAAGAATGGGTGAAGAAGTTCTTGAAAAAGCGGACAGATTAAGGGATTCCGTAACATTCAAAAAAGAGGACCTTGTAAGGCTGAATTCCAATACAAGATTTTATCATCCGCTGCCGAGACACAGGGTCCATCCCGTTATACCTTCCTT
>CAZKOK010000604.1:0-2523 GCA_964554355.1 uncultured Spirochaetia bacterium
ATCAATTATCTGTGCACCGTTTTCCACCTGATCCCTTGCCACTTCAAGGGCTTCTTCATATTTCTTTTCCTGAATAAGCTTTTTAAATTTTAAGGACCCGGCCACATTTGTCCGTTCGCCTATATTTATAAAAAGTGACTCATCCGTAATATTCAGAGGTTCCAGACCCGAGAAAGATGCCACTGTCTTTTTTCCAGGTATAACTCTTGATTTTTTACCGGAAACAGCTTCCGCTATTGCCTTTATGTGTTCGGGGCCGCTTCCGCAGCAGCCGCCGACAATATTTACAAGCCCTTCATCAGCAAACCCGGCAAGTACTCCGGCCATATATTCGGGAGTATCATCATATTCGCCGAACTCATTCGGAAGCCCTGCATTCGGATGAGTGCTTACAGCCACATTGCATACCGAAGAAAGTTCCTTAAGGTATTTGTGCATGGTTTCGGCTCCCAGTGCGCAGTTAAGTCCGATAACCTGTGCCCCTGAATGTGTGACGCTGTGATAGAATGCCTGGGTAGTCTGTCCCGATAAGGTGCGGCCGCTTGCATCGGTTATCGTACCGGAAACAAATACGGGAAAATCAGCATTATGCTTTTCCTTGTAATCAAGAATTGCATAAATCGCCGCCTTTGCATTCAACGTGTCAAAAACGGTCTCCACCATTACTGCATCGGCTCCGCCGTCCACAAGACCGGCCAGACACTCTGCATAGCATTTTTCCATTTCATCAAAAGAAATGTCCCTGTATGCTGAATTGTTCACATCCGGAGACATTGACAAGGTTTTATTTGTCGGCCCGAGAGTTCCAATTACGAATCGGGGCCATTTTTCATTTGAATATTTGTCACGCGACCTGCAGGCAATTTCTGCAGAGATTTTATTCATCTGATATGCATATTTTTCTGTCCCGTAGTCAGACTGGGACACTGCGTTTCCGGTAAAGGTATTGGTTTCTATGAAATCAGCGCCTGCCTCGAGGAACCGGTCGTGTATTTCTTCTATGATCTCAGGTTTTGTCAGCGAAAGAATATCGTTATTTCCTTTAAGCGATGAAGCATGGTTTTTCAGGAGTAGTCCTCTGTAGTCGGCTTCTGACAGCCTGTATTTCTGAATCGTTGAGCCCATTGCCCCGTCAAGAACAAGGATTTTTCTTTTCATCAGTGATTGGAGTAATTCAGCTGTCAGGATGATTCTTCCCATGTGTAAAATCTCTCCTTGATGATTTTTCAGCACAATACTACGATTTGAGGCAATAATTATCAACTAGTCCAATAATATATTATAAGTAATATACTTTGTTTACAGCTTAGGCTTAAACGTTTATAATAATTTCAGTAAAACATTATTCAGCGGATCCGGACACTGCTTTTCCGGATGCAAATGAGGAAGAGAATGGGAACTTCACGGGAAATTTATGCAAAAGGCGACATCATTTTCAGGGAGGGAGAACCCGGGAATGTTATGTATATCCTTCAGTCCGGAAAGGTGCATATCAAGAAAAAGGTTGAAAACGGCGAAAAGCTGTTAAAAATTGTTGAACAGCAGCATGATTTTTTCGGGGAAATGTCTCTTCTTGACAACAGTCCGCGCTCTGCAACTGCAATATCCGCTGAAAAAACAAACCTTCTTTTAATCGACAGTATTTCATTTGAAAATCTGATTGTAAACAACGGCAAATTCGCTCTCAAGATAATAAAAATATTATCAAACAGAATCAGGTCTTCAAATATTGAAATATCTGAACTGGTATCTGAAGACCTTAATGAAAGGGTTTCCAGGGGTCTTGCTGATTTCGGCAAGCAGTACGGCGACAAGATTTACACAGGCGATTACAAGATAAATCTTGTTGAAATGAAAGACTGGCTTAATTCAAATATGGGTATTTCGACACAGGACATTGAAAGCAATGTTTTTCGTCTGTTAAAAACCAAACAGATAAATTATGCTCCTACAAGCAGCAAAACAAAAGAAGACCTTGTGCTTTCGAAAAACTTTATCCAGAAAAACTGCACAGGAAACTGAAGGAGAATTATATGGGCACCATAAAATCTGCTCTTGAGATTGCCCTTGAAAAAACTGAAAATATAAAAGTTGACAGGGAAAGCATTCGGACAAAGGAACTCAAAGAAGAAGGAATGAAAATCGCTTCTTCAATTCTGAACGGCAACAGGAAGATAAACGACCTCAAAACTCTGCTTGGCAATAACACAGAGAAAGACAGGGAAATAATCAGACAGGGAATTCTCAAGGTCGC
Organism: uncultured Spirochaetia bacterium; assembly: GCA_964554355.1. Classification (GTDB taxonomy): domain Bacteria; phylum Spirochaetota; class Spirochaetia; order CAZKOK01; family CAZKOK01; genus CAZKOK01. The sequence goes on from CAZKOK010000604.1 coordinate 2,255, forward strand.
GCTTTTGAATATCACTCTCCCTGACGGCGAAGTCGATGAAGACAGAATCAAAAAAACCGGAATGGTCCTTGTGCAGCTTGGGAAAAAAGACGCAAACACAGTAATGGATCAGCTTCTTCAGTTCTTTGCACAGTATCAGCAGAACAGAAAGCAGCTTCGGGACAATCTTGCTGCCCGCTATCAGGATGTATTAGAGGCCAAAGAGGCGGAAATTGAACAGAAAACCGGAACAAAAGTTAAACTCCGGCCCGAGCAGGACCAGGAATTTA
>CAZKOK010000605.1:0-2513 GCA_964554355.1 uncultured Spirochaetia bacterium
CTGACTTTTGTTTTATATTTTTTCACAAGTGACAGGAATTCATTCTTATTGGCCAGATAATAATCATGACGGCTGATATCAAACTTTTTCCAGCCTGGGACCATGTTGACAGTGTGTTTTAAATATTTGGTTTCTTTGAAATAATCCTTTTGAGGTTTTCTATTCATTAAAAAAATCGTCGTATGATAATATTCTTATTCCTAGTTTTCTGGCTTTCTGCAGTTTGGAAGAAGTACTTCCAGGGTCCGCTGCCAGAAGTATTTCCGTTTCTTTTGTAATGCTGTCTGAAAAAGTGTATCCTTTTGCTTCAATTTCCATGGCAAGTTCTTTACGACCGCGGGGACCTGCTCCCGTCATGCATACAATTCCTTTCGAACCGGCACCGGATTTTTCATCAGAAATATCAAGTACTTCCATAAGTTCATTAAGCAGCGTCATATTTGCCGGTTCAGTTTTCCATTCTATTATATTTCTGCCGATTGCATATGTGTCATCATCAAAATCTAGAAACTGCCTGATTGTAAAAATACCGAGTTTCCGCAGTGCTTTTTTCTGAACAAGCGGAATGCCCATTTTGCTTATTAATTCCCCCGCAGTGAAATCCTTATTGCCGACAGCATCAAAAAATATTCTGATTTTTTTATCGCCGAAACCTTCAAGACCCTCAAGATCTTCCTTTTTGACAAGATAAAGATCCCTGATGCTTCTGATAATTATTTTTTCGAATAGGAACCTGATTGTTCTGCCCGCAATCTGGTCCATTGATGATTCCTTGACCCAGAAAATTATTCTCTGGATTATCTGTTCATCACAGTTTTCGTTCGGGCAGGACAAATGGACTCCCCGTTCTGTCAGCGTGGCAGAACATGAAGGACAGGTATCAGGAACGAGGAATTCATCAATTTCACTGTGCCTTGTCATGTTTCCTCTTACATACGGAATAACATCATTGGCACGTTCAATCTCAAGAATATCATTTCTGTGAAGACCCAGTTCCCTGACAAACTGATAATTGTGCAGAGAAGCCCTCTGAAGTTTCGCTCCGCCGATAACGACAGGCTTGAAAATAGCCACAGGAATAAGATTTCCCTGTCTTGAAATATTCCACTCAATATCAGTGAGTTCCGAACTCCTGACATCAGGCGGCGGCTTTATTGCGATCGAATAATGATGATGATGATCAACAACCCGGCGTGAATCAATTTCATCATGAGCTGAACTGTCATTTACGGTAACAATCAGTCCGTCGGTTTCAAAAAGCCATTTTTCCCTTTTATCATCAAGATAGCTTTTATAAAATACAGATATATTATCAATCCCATTAAGAACACTGAAAGGAACAGTATGGAATCCGGATTTTGCAAGAAACTCAATTTTATCAGATTCGCTTTTAAAGCTTATATTTTCAGTACCGGCAATCTGGTATGATATAAAACGAACATATTTAAGATCGTCCCTGTTCTCTTTCCGGTTTACAAGACCTACACAGTTGTTTCTGAGCGGTCGCCCCTCTGTATCAAAGTGCGTATTTTTGGGAAGATACAGTTCACCTCTGACTTCACAGGTAATATTTCCGGGAATTGAGGAAGGTATATCATCAACATATTCAGAAATATGACTTATATCCTGGCCGGTGCTGCCGTCACCCCTTGTCGCGACATATTCAAGCAATCCGCGCGAATAATAACAGGTAGCACTTAATCCGTCTATCTTTGGCTGGATGCAGTATTCAAGTTCAGCGCCGTCGATTTTGTCTATCCATTTTTCAAGATCATCGGTATTTTTTGCCTTGTTCATGGACAGCATCGGGATTTTATGGGTTATTTTTTTTGCTGATATGTCTGAAAGACTGATAAGTGATGATTGTGCTGAACCCACAAGGCTGAAAAAACTGTTGTCAGGATCTATCTGCCTTAATTCATCTTCAAGACGGTCATATTCCTCATCCGGCATTAATGGTTCTGATGAATTGTAATAAGCGTCTTTTGCATTGAGAAGCAGTTCGACAAGTTCCGGTTTATTCATATTTAACCCTCTTTGGAGAGAGCTTTATAAATAATAAATTTATCAACGTCTTCAGGAATCTCAATATCAAAAACGCCTGATTTGTATTTTAACCTTATATCTCCGACATTGGTGTATACTGATGCCTTGTATTTATTTCCCGGTTTGATATTAATGGTATTCGGATCAACCCATTTATCATTTTTGGGATCCTGAAACAGGATTACGGCCGAATCGGTAAGGTCTTCGCCCGTATCCGCATCAACCAGGACGAATCCAACGTAAATCGAATTATATGATTTTTCACTGAAATGGATCGGAACGGCAAGACCTTCGGATGCATCCTTGAATGATTTCATTTCAAGTTCATAATACATATTGAATGTCAGGAAATTCACGGTAACTTTGTATAATCCGGTTTTTCCGTAAAACCTGATTATCTTTTCCAGGGCATCCTTGCTGTTTTTTACAGAAGTATTTATTGTATAGCCTTTCTTTTCAGGTTCGGA
>CAZKOK010000606.1:0-2508 GCA_964554355.1 uncultured Spirochaetia bacterium
CGAAGGGATGAAATTGCGGAAGATGAATTTCTGATTTCGGTATCTTCATCGCATTATTTTGAAATTGCCGAACAGCAGGCCGGGAACAGCCAGTTTTCGGAAGGAATAGTCTCGCTTTACAGGGCCAGCATTTCATCGCTTATTGAAAATGGCATGATTATCGAACAGACAGGCGCTACAAACCGTGAAATAAGAAGAAAAATACGATCGAATGAGCGCTACCATGATTCATTTACACTTCTGGCCGGATATTCGGAGCACATCCTTTTTAATGATGAAGTTCTGAACGAGCCGGAATATCAGACGGCAAAAGAAACTTATATAAGGGGATTTGTGAATAAATGAAATCCTCTAAAACCGTCAGATTAATAATTGCCGCAATCAGCCTTCTTGTTATTATCATATATGCCTATACAATGCTTACTGCCTCCGAACAGACCGAGGAAGTTTACGAAGACCTGAAGGGCAAAGACAGTCTGGATTATTTTATTTTTACCGAGCTCCTGGACAGACTTGACTACTCAATATCCGAGTGGAGAGATCCTGAAGCGCTTCCCCGGGACGGGGTGCTTGTTCTTCTTAAACCTTCAAGCGAGTACAAGGTAAGAAACAAAAGCGAATTGCTGGACTGGGTAAGGGCCGGAAACATCCTTGTAATTTCCGGTATGAGCGAGGCGCTGGAACTGCTGACAGGGTTTGAAATGGTCCCGATTGCCGCCGGCCCGGATCCGGAAATATGGTATGTGGATAATCTGCCGCAGTATACGCGCAGCACCCTGAAATATCAAAGTTCTGTTGTTTTTCCTGATTCCGGGGAAGTAATTCCATATGCGTCCAATTCCTATGGAGTTCTTGCCGGAGGAAGGGCAGAAGGTGAAGGAGAGATAATTCTGTTTTCCGACATCAGGATTCTGACAAACATGGAAATGGACAATTATGATCTTGCCGAGTTTATTAATGCGTTATTTGCACGCTATTATGAAAGGGAAATATATTACGCCGGAGTAAAGGGCACAAGAGTAACAAAAGCCGAGGGCAATCCGATAATAATACTTTTCAAAGGCAGGCTGAAATTTACAGCAATCCAGATACTGCTGCTGATTATTTTTTATTTTCTGGCGATAGGGATAAGGTTCGGTCCTCCTGACCTGCCGACGGTGGAAGAGCAGAGATTCCTGAGGAGACATCTTGCAGGACTGGGCGGGTTTTTTGAAAAGATGCGGGCCCATTTTTTTATTCTGGGAATATATCAGAAATATTACAGGAATCAGCTGCTGGAATTCTATTCACTGCCGAACAATGTTTCCAACAGCACACTTATCCGGCATATGGAGAAGACCTTACCCGGAAAAACAGAAGAAGCCATGAAGTTTTTCAGCGCGGAAAAACTTCCGGTTTCGGAAATAATGTATTTACGCAATCAAATGCATATCATGATAAAGGAAATCAAGTCCAAAGGGAGGAAAGATGGTATCTAAAAAGGATCTTGAAGCAATAAGACAGAAAATTGATGATATTAAAACCCGGATGTCAGTGGTTCTCGCAGGGATGGAAGAACAGATTGAAATGGTCTGTGCCGCTTTTTTTGCCGGCGGCCATGTCCTGCTTGAAGGTGTTCCGGGTCTCGGAAAAACACTTCTGGCCAAGGCTTTCAGCCAGGTGATCGGCTGTGAATACGGACGCATTCAGTTTACGCCCGACCTGATGCCTGCTGATGTTCTGGGAACCACAGTATATAATCAGGAAAAGAATTCCTTTCAGGTTAAGAAAGGACCGGTATTTACTTCCATACTCCTGGGAGATGAGATCAACAGGGCGCCTGCAAAAACACAGGCCGCGCTGCTGCAGGCCATGCAGGAAAAGGCTGTTACCATTGACACAAAGACTTTTCCGCTGGGCGATAATTTTTTCTGTATTGCGACCCAGAACCCGATAGAAATGGAAGGTACATATCCGCTGCCCGAAGCCCAGATCGACCGCTTTATCATGAAACTCAAAATTGACTATCCTTCGCATGATGATGAACAGCTGGTCCTGAAAAAACACAGGGACGGACAGCTGGACAGGGACAATAATATCAGCCTCAAGCCCGTACTTAATGCCGCGGGCATAGAGAAAATCAAAAAGGCGGCCCTTGATATCAAAGTTGAAGATGAAATAATAAAATATATATCGGACATTGTCAGGGCGACAAGGGAACACGCCAGTATTGAAATCGGAGCCTCGCCGCGTGCCGGAGTTTCTCTTTTTCATACAAGCCGCGTAATTGCAGCAACCGAAGGACGTGATTTTGTGATCCCTGATGATATAAAGTATCTTGCACCGTCTGTATTGCGCCACAGGGTAATCCTTAAACCCGAAGCAGAGATTGAAGGCTATACAGCTGATTTCTACATTGAAAAGATTCTCGAAACGGTAGAGGTCCCCAGATGATCTTTATCCCCAAGAAAAGGTTTCTGATATTTCTGCTTGTTCCGCTTCTTTTTTTCATTCCGGGACTTTTTATCG
>CAZKOK010000607.1:0-2507 GCA_964554355.1 uncultured Spirochaetia bacterium
CAACGAACAGAGTGCTATGATGCTCGGTATCAACGTAAAGAGAACGAAATTCTTCACATACGTGATATGCGGATTAACGGCCGGGATCGCGGGCTTTGTGTTTCTTATGCAAACAGGAGCCGGCAATGTCGGAAACGCGACGGGATTCGAAATGAAAGCAATAGCCTCGGCTATAATAGGCAGTACGCTGCTTAACGGCGGTGTGGGGAACCTGCTTGGTGCGCCAATAGGCGTACTGACCCTTCTGATAATCAACGAAGAGATCCGTTCGGCAGGTGTCCAATCAAACTTTCAGGCGATAATAAGCGGACTCATGCTGTATCTCTTCATTGTGCTGCAAAGCGTCATTATGTCATTGCGCAGCAGGAGTAAATTCAGACTTGCTCTACCGCCCTGGCTGAAACTACCCTGGCTGAAGGGCAGGAAAAAGGCCGGGAACCAGGGGTAGCCGAAAGGGTATTGGGGTGCAGATCATAACGGCCGAGGCGGCGCGAAAGGTCCTTCCGAACCGCAAGTACTGATCGCGCCCGGCGCGGTTATTGGCGGGAATTTGATGACTGGGGGTCGCTTCACTCTATTGGGCAGCGTGATCGGAGCGTTGGTCATGCGACCCAGGCGGAAATACAGGCGATTGCATCTGCCATAATCGGCGGAACATTATTAACCGGAGGTGTCGGCAGTGTTACCGGTACGCTTTTCGGAGTGATGTAATTAATGACGATAAACAATATTGTAATTGCATCGGGACTCAGGGAGCCGTACTGGCAGAGTATTGCTACCGGCCTGATGCTTTTTTTCTTTATCCTGCTTCAGAGTGTAATTCTCGCACTTCGTAAAAAGAAGCGGCACAGACTCATAGAAAGTGACACTGCGTAAATCAGGAAACTGTCAGAATCCTGACTATCGGGATAACCTGAATTCCCGCGGAGACATCCCGGTATTTTTCTTGAAGATAAAACTGAAGTAATGGGGATCATTATAGCCGACTTCGAATGCAATATCAGCACACTTCATACTGCTTTTCAAAAGGAGCTGCCTGGCCTTGTTTATTCGCACCGAGGTCAGGTATTCGATAAACGTTTCCCCCGCCTCCTGGGAAAAAATCGTTGAGAAATGGTTTGGGCTGACGTTCACGTGAGAGGCGACATCGTTCAGCGACAAATCCTGCCGGGCGAATTCTTCGTCGATATATTTCTTCGCTTCCCGGATTTTCAAATGATGCTTCGGATGAATATGGGAATCCCGGTAATCGATCCACCTTTCGATCATCATCCCGGCTTTTTCCGAGAACCTGGCCCGTGAGGAAGAAGCCCTGGCAATATGATTCCGGACATACACTTCCGGAACAACATCACGGGGATTTCCCTGAAGATCATCGATCAGACAGCAAACCGAGTCGATGATATCGCTGTATGCGATCGCAAAAAAGCCGGAACTCCCTCTTTTGACCGATTTTTCACCGATGATCTCCATATATTGAGAAATGATACCTGGAATATCCTCATGCAAAGCGAAGCGTATCCGTTCGGTTATATTATTGTTCTCCGCGGGAAGCGGCCTGTTCGCCTTGCTCCATTTCATGTCATCCGCGCCGATGATATTCTTTTTCCCCGTCAGCCGCATATACCGGATAGCCTTATCCGCATAAGCATATGAATGAATTATTTCTTCGATATGGTCCACGACAGATCCTATTCCGATTGCTACGCTGCAGGAAGTATTGCGTTCGGTCTCGAATTTTACCCCCTGGGCAAGCGTGTAAATAATGTCATCGAGAGAATCCCCGGATATGTTTTTAGCAAGGATTATCAGTTTTTCCATGCTTTGGGGAAACAGCAGAAAATCCTCCCGCTCTTTCACCATTGTCCCGATGATCTCTTTTACCATGGCAAGCTGGGTGTAATCGCCGGAAGCGGTAAATATTTCAACGACCATTACCACGTATCCGGTGCCAATCAGATCAATACCGAAATTCTGAGCCGCCTCTATCGCATTTATCGTGTTTGTCTGTCCGGTTATTAAATCGCAAAGCCACTTTTCGCGGATAATGTCTTCTGAGGATTTAATTCTCTGTTTCAGGTTCTCAATACTGGTCAGCCGGCTTTTTTCCTTTTCGATTTCCCGGGTCACTTTCTCCAGGGAAGCAAGCATATCCCTGGCGGAGACAGGTTTTAACAGATATTCTTCGACGCCTATGGAGATAGCCTCTTTCGCATATTCGAATTCGTCATGGCCGGAAAGGATGATGATTTTGATCCAGGGCTGATCCCGTTTGATAATACGCGCCAGAGCCAGTCCGTCCATGAACGGCATTTTAATATCAGTAATCAGGATATCAGGTTTGATATCCCTCAACACAGGCAGAGCGATTTCGCCGTCAGGCGCTTCTCCTGCCAGTGTATAGGGGGTTGTTTTCCACGGAATGCTGTTGCGGATACCTTCCCTGGTTACAATTTCATCTTCAACTAGAAAAACAGAATTATTTCCTCCTTCAAAATATCTTATTT
>CAZKOK010000608.1:0-2499 GCA_964554355.1 uncultured Spirochaetia bacterium
CGGAGTCTGTCCCCATTTCGGATCCTGTAATTTTCATAACGTTCTGCCGTCAGGTGCAGTACCGGACAGGAATCAGCGCCTGTGCTTTTCCTTAAAATAATCCAGACAATTCAGGGCGAATCTTGCATAAGCACCTGCGGGACCTCCTCCCATTTCAACAGCAACATCTATTGTTTCAAAAAACTCGGAATCATCTGCTCCGTTCAGAAGCGCCTGTTCCGTATGCCATTCAATGCAGGGTTCACATTTGGTTACCAGTGAAATGGACAGCGCCATCAATTCCTTATGTTTTTTGGAAATGCTGCCATCACTAAAGGCCGATTTTTCCAAATCAAGTAAATGCTTATATGCTTCTGAATTCTGAAAAAACCTTTGATGCAGCGTTTTTCGGTCTTTTATGCTTTGTTCAATTTTATTTTTTATAAAATCATTCATAATGCTACTCCGAAAGAATTATTATCGGGTATTTCATATGCCCGCTTTTATATGCATCTTACTTCAGAATTCGCCGAAATGACACTGGTTCCGCGAAAACAAAACCGGCAGCAAATCACAGCCCGATATTTGCTTTCCCGCCCGTATAATTTCCGCTGACAGGAAATCCCTGTCTGACAATCTGCATAAATTTGTTTGAAAACCCGTATTCATCCAGTTTATCAACCGGTACAAAACGCACATCACTGATAGGATTTTTATCAAACTCATTTGTGAGCATTGTGATTTCACCGGAAATATGCCTGCACAGAAAAGTCAGATGCAGCAGGCATTCTTCCTTTTTCTCTGTCAGATACAGGAGTTTTTCAATATCAATAACCAGCCCTGTTTCTTCCAGAACTTCCCTTTTCAGACCTTCACTTACAGATTCGCCCTGTTCCAGCCGTCCCCCGGGAAGTGACCATTTCCTCTGCCCTGCCTTCTGCCTTACAAGAAGAATTTTTGAATCCGAAATAATTACAGCTGTCACCCTTATCTGGAAATGGTATTTCTTTTCAATATTTTTCACAAATCGTTTCTCTTGCTTTGATCCACAATTATAGCAGGAATGAAATTGTTTTGGAACAATTCTCTCTGCACCGTCAGCGATCGCAGACAGCTATAAAAACTGCATAAGAACAAACATCCATTGAAATCTGTTCAATATTCACTCAAAACATTCATAATTCTCTTCCGGGTTTGTCCCCATTTCACTCAAAACGTTGCGCCGCTCTCCCCGTCGCGTCATTGCGTGATGTATTTTTCATTGTGACATGATTAAATCAAAGCATATTCGCGGCTTTAATTTCATAATACTTGTTTACAAGAGGCGGCGAGAGTTCTGCGGGAAGTACATCGATTACCATTATTCTGTTCTTTATCAGTCTGTCGACAGAATGTTTCCTCTGAAGGTACATTTCAGACGCTACAGCTCCCCTGTAGAGCTGGCCTGAAGTGGAGGGTATTTTCTCAAGTTCCTTTGTCAGTTCGTTATCCTGAAGCAAAACAAGAAGCGGCAGGTGTTTCCTGGTAAAATACTGCATGTACTTGAGAAATATCGAACACTGGACATCATCAACAATATCCGAAAACACCATTACATAGGAACGGCGTTTCAGTTTGAGTGAAACATAGGAAAAGACTGTTCCGAAGTCGGACTGCACCATTCTGGCATTGACTTCAGAACACATCTGCCTGATTTTCTGGATGGAGTTTCTGCCTTTCAGATTGTAGGCTTCCGAAACAATTTTATCCGCAAAAAAAACAAGATTAATTGAATCACCGGCTTTAATTGCAATATGGGCAAGAATCAGCATCGAGTTTATCGCATGGTCAAGTGAATTTATCCCGTCCTGCTCTGCTGTCATGCAGCGCCCGCAGTCAATCAGGAAGGTGATGTTATTGTTTGTCTCCATCTGGTATACGCGGGTCACGGGTTTCCCGACCCTGGTGGAGACCTTCCAGTCGATCTTATCGGCGTTCTCTCCGCGCTGATATTCCCTTAATGATTCAAATTCGGAACCCATTCCCTGGTACTGGTTCTTGTGTACGCCTATATCAAATAATCTGTTCGTTCTTGTGAAATGTATAAGCTTTTTAAGCGCGGTTATATCCGGTATTACTTCTATCCTGAGCGGTTTTCTGACCCTGCGCTGTATCCAGAACATGCTTCTTTTTCCGGAATACCTGTAATAGAAACCTTTAAGCGATATCGCCCCTCTTCTCACAGGCCGGAAAACCATCTCTATTTCGGTTTTGGCCGCCGGTTTCACCCTGTAGATGCTCTCTTCCGTTATGCGTTTCCATGTATCAGGCGTCTGCAGGGAGATTCTGAAGTCATAATACTGCCTTGAGTAATTGGTTACAGAAAACACGATGCCGTTTTCGGTATTTATTGAAAAAATCCGTTCATCTTCTGCTTCAACCAGCGGGGTCCTTTCCCCAAGCAGCATAATTATATCAATAAACCCGTAGGCAATGATTATGCAGTCGATTACAATCCCCAATGTTATCAGTTTCCCGATA
>CAZKOK010000609.1:0-2498 GCA_964554355.1 uncultured Spirochaetia bacterium
GGATATTTCTGCTGTATGCCGTTGTCAGCCGATGCGGAGGGAACAGCTGCATCGAATTCACGGCGGCCGGAGATGATTTTTCTGTGCTGATGCATGGATATTTCGCCCAGTCTGAATTATCCGCATTGCCGGAATATCATATTATCAATCAGGAATTTCCGGATGAATACGATGCCTGGCTGGACCCCAGTCTGCGGGCGTCAGAGAACATTATGCCAGATTATCAGCTGATAAAGGAACTGGCTGGAAAATTATGACGGGTAACATGATTGAGACAATTTACAATATTACAGCATATATGGATTCATTTTAGTATGATTACAAATTTTATTTCTTGGCGGAAACAGCAGGCCGGGAGGGAAGTTTGTATCTTTCCGGTGACAAGGACTTGTGGCGGAGTCCGCTTGAAGTGATTGCCGATAATGCAGCGTCTGTATTGAAAAGTCAAGGCTGGATACCTCTGGATTACCCGAGTCCCCAAAGACAGAAGGTATCATCTTTTCCCATTCAGACCTGGTACCAAACCAATTATTCCGATGTAGCAGAGTATATTCAGATTTTTGAAGCAGGATCGGAAGAAAAAATTTTCCGCCGGGGGGCTGACCTGCACCTTTTCTTCCCGGAAGGATCTTACTATATTATTGATACTTCAGGATCGGCAACAGATATAAGCACCCCGGAAGGAACCGTATTCAGCGTGAGCTTCAGACAATACGGCGATTATATCCTGATAACACGGGATTAAAAATTGTAATGCTGCATTATTACAAAATCTTTAAGGCATATGCACTTCCTGAATTATCAGGAAGTGCTTTTTGGGGTTAGGATGTATGTCCGGCTTGCCAAGAAAATTAACTTCGGCTAAACTCAAAATGTCGGGAATAAAAAGCATGAACTCTGAAGTCAATATTAAAAATCGCGAAGAAAAAACCCAACAGCAAAAGAGCTTTGAAATCAATCTGCTGAAAAACAGCCGGATTCAGTTTACCACTCATACAACACTCAAGGGAGTATCTCCGAATCAGGCTTATGATTTTCTCATCAACATGGACAATGAAAAATACAGACTGTTTCATCCGGAAGGCCATAAAGAATACAAGGTACTGCATCGGCCTGAAAAAGGAACCACCGGAACAGTTGTATATCTGAAAGAAGTCTATGAAAACGGCTTTATATCCTCCGCGAAAGCAGTAATTACTGAAGCCGATCCCGGCCGCAGAATAATTATGAAATCCATCTCGCCCTGGTGGAATCCCGGTACACTGATTTTTATTCTGGAAGCCGGAGATAACGGAACCGTAATAACCCATCACCTGCAGATCGGCTCAGCTTTGCCGGTCCTGGGCTTTATTTACAACAAACTTGTAAAACTCTTTTTTCTGTCAGAAAAAAACACCGCAGCCATTTATAAACATGTAAAGGAAGAATACAGGAATCTTGAAAAAATCCTCGGAAACCGGAAATAAAAAAGTAAGGCGCTGAATACTGTGATTTCTGCTGCATTTTTAAAAGGGAATAAAATGAAAATAAATAAAAATGAAATTCTCAAGAACATCTGTTACACGGAACTTGTTTACGGAAGAATAAATAAAAAACTTAAACTGTATATTCAAAGAAACAGATTGAAGAATTCATATTTATGATTTTAAATGAAACTGAAGAAAAATATTTTATAAAAACCGGGAAGAACTTTTATATAACAAATACAGAAAATAATCTAAGGGTTACGGTAAATTCATATACTTTCCGGGTAATAACTGCAGACAGGATATAAAAATGAAAGCACACTGCACTGATGGCGTATTATTATGAAAAGTCAGTATTCGGAATATTTCAATCATGATGAAGACGCGGATTTTTTCGATGAAGATGTGCAGAATGAAAACAATCCTGTCCGCACAGGATATTCGGAAATTCTCCGCATTACCAGGTCCCTTGTGCCTTCCGGTTCCAGGGTCCTGGATCTCGGCTGCGGGACAGGCAATACAATCCTTGCCCTGAAATCGCCGGCTTCAGTTACTGCTGTCGATGTATCCGAAAAAATGATGGAAATTGCCGGTACGAAACTTCCGGGCCGGAATATTGAATACATCAGGGATGATATTCTTCATTTCGTCGACAGCAATGACTTGAGAAGCTATCAGTACATTGTTTCCACATATGCGCTTCATCACCTGACCCCGGATGAGAAAAATAAATTCCTTAAAATTCTTGCAGAAAAAACATCCGGTCATGTCCGGATTCTGATCGGTGATTTAATGTATGAAAACAGGCGGGACCTTGAACGATTAATTGAGAAATACAGAAATACTCATCCTGATGTGCTGGAAGGTTTTTCTCTTGAATTTTACTGGAATGTTGAAGAGACAAAGTCAGCTGTCTGCAGGCTTGATTTGTCCGCTGAGTTTAAAAGAATTTCAGACCTTTCCTGGTTTGTCGGAATTAAAATATCTGGAGACGTGCCCTGATTGCGGGAACATTTCCATGGAAATTGTTAC
>CAZKOK010000610.1:0-2482 GCA_964554355.1 uncultured Spirochaetia bacterium
ATAACGAGCCTGTAGGATAAGTCTGATTTTGCAGGGCACAATTTTACCCCGATATTTTTTGATATAAGATTACTTCAATATAGTCTGTTTTTCCTGATTGTTTTTTTCTTTCCTTTATCCGGTTGCCGGATTTGCCATTAGGGCGTTATTGATTTTCCCAATATTATGAACGATACAGTACAGCAGCCACTGAATGTTTACTTTTTCTTTTGTCCGCAAAGTGAATCTGTTCATCCCCTTGCATGATGTTATGTTTGCAAATACTGGTTCTATAATTCCCATCCTTTTGGAATATAGATTCCGGTATTCCGATTTGTCTATTTTTTCTCTCATTTGTTTGCTGTAATTAATTTCATTTTTCTTGTCTGCAATATATAGAGACCGGCGGCCTGATGTTTTCTTTATACTTTTAAGGCACTTGTTTCTTAGAGGACAAACTTTACAGTCCGCTGTTTTTGCCTGATACCTGTTTCCTGAATTACCATACAATTTTACATGCCCGGTAAATTTCAATTCTTTATCATTCGGGCAGAGATAAATATCTTTTCCCTTATCATATATAAAATCACCCTGGCAGTATTTATAATCCTTCCCGGCAAGCCGGCCTCGGTCATCAAATCTCTCATCTCTTTGTCTGAAATAATTATCCGGAATTACTGCATCCATTTTCTTCTCTGCGGCTGTTTTTAGATTGTCTTCACAGAAGTATCCTGTATCCGCAAGAATGGTTTTTCCTTTTAACGGTTCATTGTCTTTTGTAACTTCTTTCAGATTTTCTTCAGCCTGTTCCAGTACCGGTTCAAAAAATCGCTGTTCCTGGCCACGGCCAAATGCTTCTGCTGCTACTATCACCTGTTCTTTTTCGTCTGCCAGGGCTATTCCGTTATAACCCTGTATTACCCCTTTGGAGCTTTTGATTTTGGCACTTTCATTATCTGTAATATTTGATTGTACTTCTTTCCCACGAGGACCCATCTTTGGATCGTTTTCCTCAAGAAAGTTGCGAATTCTTTCAGTCTATTTATTTATCAGTTCCAGCTGTTTTTGAAGTTTTTCAGCATCGACAGTTTGATCATTTATTCCGACATCTCTTGTTTTATGTTTTTCAATCAGCATATCCGCCAACGCATTCAGCTTTTCCTGTTTCTTCTTTAAATCCTTAAGTTTTCCGCTCCATTCTTTCGAAGCATTTGAAGGCAGCTTGCATCCATCAACTGCAAACATCTGTTTGCCCAATAGACCCAGGTCTCCGCAAATCATCAATACTTCTGTGAATATTGTTTTTATTTCCTCTTTCATATTTGAGACAAAATCGGCTATTACTGTAAAATGCGGTTGCGTGTCTGCAGTAAGTGCTTTGACTATTATGTTTGTCCTACATAACTCAGCTATTTTGCGAGACCAGATGATTCCTTTGGAATATGCATATAAAATAATTTTAAGCATTACTTTGGGATCATATGCAGGAGCTCCCATTTGATCGTTTTTGAATCTTTTATCGAAAGAGGATAAATCCATTTTTTCATCAATCAGAAAATTAAGAGTATGCTCAAATGTTCCGGGAATCAATTGCTTTTTAAAATTGATTGTAAGAAATTGCCCCTGACTTTGGTCGTAATTCTTATATCTTGCCATATAGAATTTTACACCCGTTGAATTCTGTTGTATAGTTTTTTTGTGGGACTTTTCCTACAGACTCAACAGCAAATAGCCGATTGCGCTGCGCTCAACAAAAATCGCCTACGGCCATTTCAGCTATTTGTGGAACGTTATACAAAACTTTTGGGCTTGCTTCTCAATACAAAATGTATTAATATATAACACAATGGAATATAATGTATTCGGAGGTTCGTATGTCGAAGACCGTTTCATTAAGAATTGATGATAAACTATATAATGCCCTAAAAGTGCATGCTGAAGCTGAAAACAGATCCATTTCTAATTTCCTGGAAACTGCTGCTTTAAAATATATTGAAGAAGTTGATTATATCGATGATTTTGAAATGCTGGAAATAAACAATAATGACGATCTGGTTCGACGACTAAAAAGAGGTATTTCAGACGCAAGAAATTCGAGAGGTGATTTTGTCTGATATTTATCGCGTTTTTGAAACTGAACAATTTCAGAAAGATTTAAAAAAATTAAAAATCTCCAAAGAAAGTTCCAGGTATTTAAAGATATCAACCCATGTATATGATCAAATCAAAGAAAATCCATTTTATGGAAAAAACATTAAAAAACTAATTGACTGGAAACCTGACACATGGAGATATCGAATAGGCAATTTACGCTTGTTTTATATAATCAATAAAAAAGATAGAATCATATTCATCATTGCTATTGAGCCGAGAGATAAGGCCTATTGAAAAACCCAAAAGCATCGTACAACACATATTAGGACCCGATCTGTCAAGGACAAAACAATTCCCTGCTTAAATCTCTTCCAAAATTAAGCTGCTCAAAATAGATGAAGTTTGAAGA
>CAZKOK010000611.1:0-2478 GCA_964554355.1 uncultured Spirochaetia bacterium
CGATTTTCTTGCACAGATGTACCTTGACCGCTCCAGAAAATATCTGAAGAATCCTCCGGACAAGGACTGGAACAGCCTGGAAATAATGACAACGAAGTAACTGCCCATAAGTCTCACGCTACGACGCTACGATAAAAACGGCGCCACGTTTTTTAGGTTACAAAAAACCAAAAACCCCTTTGTATGCAGAATGATTATTGCATGAGAATTGTTTAATCTTTCACTTATCCGGATACCGTAGCGTCGCTTTACCCGTTACGACGTAGCGTGAGGTATTATCGGTGGTTTTTATCGGAAAGGATAATTGAGGATCATTCTGTCCAGATTATAAAGCCTTTCACGCAGATCATCGCCGCTGCTGTTTCCGTCAATTATGAAATAGGTTGTAAATCCGATTACAGCGAGGATGCCTGATCCTATGGTTATTCCCTGGCAGATTTCAGACCAGTCTTCAAGATCGTGAACGGCAGCCGGATCATAGGTATTGTTCAGCCGGTAGAAAGATTCCAGCCCAAGCACCATAAAAACAGCCATACTGCCCAGACTGCCGATACCGCTGTACAGCCCCAGGTTCATCCAGAATTTGCTCTTTTCCCTTGCGGCTTCTTCCTCTCCGATAAGCTGGACAAGTTTTTTTCTTTTCAGCATCAGCTCCCGGATTACCTCATCGGGATTTTCAGCCGAGAGAATAACAGGATCGATTTCTATTTTTTCTGAAGCCGTAATTTCGTTTGATGGGGGCCTTAGTGCAATCAGTGTTGCCATAGATCCGATTCCGAGAGCAAGGACCCCGCCCGAGATCCAGGACACAGTATCGAAAATGTCTGTTACCCATTGAAAATGTTTTGATTCTGTAGCAGTTGTCGCAGCCACCTTCTGATCATAAGCTGATTCTGCAAGCAGAATACCCGTAGTCAGCGTTGCTGTTGCGGCAAGACTTATACTTCCTGAAATTATGGTCCAGGTGTCAAATGTTTTCAATGTGTTCTGCGATCTGGCCTGCTCGGCTTCCTTTTCAATGACTTCCCCTATGTCTTCGGGCTGCATTGATGTTCTTATTATATGTTCAATAATATTGATTCTTGTTTTCAGGTCTTCATAAGGAGAATCAGCCAGATCTGTTTTGATTTTGATGACTTCTGAAAGCAGTGACTGACTGAACTCTCCCAGCATGCCGTCCTCGATTTCGAGAATCCTGTCAAAAAGCTGCATATAACTTTGCTGAGCGCCGGCCTGAACGGCGGATAAAAGCAGTAAAAATAATATCAATGGAAACAGTTTTTTCATTATTCTATCAACTCCTGTATTGATCTCATGTACTCGGTAATTTCTTCCCGGCTGTATAAAAGATCAATAAATTCCATTTTTTCAAGATAGGTAATTGATTCAGAATATTCGCCCATTCTGAATAAGACATCCGCCAGTGTTTTGCAGGTCCTGTCATAAAGTTCTGCTGTCGGAAAACGTTCTTCCAGAAGTTTTAATTCAGCAACAGCAAGGGCGTCGTTGCTTCCCAGATAATGTGTTTTGGCCATTTGATAAAGAGCATTCGCATAATACCGGCTTTCCGGCTGATTTTCCATAACCATCAGAAACCACTGCTGTGCTTCATTGAAATCACCGGATGCAAACGCGTCTTCTCCCTTATTGAGATAATCCAGTGCAACCTCGTCGTTCGGCGGGACTGTCTCCAGTGTATATGGAAGATTTTTTTCAAAACCTGCCTTGTTTATCAGCAAACCGGTAAGCGTCGCACCTGCTATTGCAGTGCCTGAAATCCCTATAAGAGATTCTGCCGAAAGCCTGAACTGTCCATTTTGTGTAAAAACGTCCTGAATTACTGAATTTATAGTGGCAGCAGCAACAACGGAAGTGCCTATGATAAGCCCCTTGATTGCCCATTCATGATCATATGCGGATGTAATATTAACCAGGCCGTCTTTTCTTTCAATACGGTAATTCCCGTCAGGGAGTCTGTAAAGCTGGTCTTTGTTGCTCTGGATTGTACCGTTGAACATAATTTCCGGTTCACCGGGAAACCTCTGAACAATAAAATCATAATCCAGCTGCTGAACGAAAACAGCAGTTTCGTTCTCGGTAATCGTAATTTCGGATTCCAGAATTTTAAAATCAGACTTGATTATTTTTATCTTATGAAATCCCGGACTGACCCCTTCAAGTTTCAGAGGAGTTTTCTGAGGCAGGAGCTGATCATCGAGATAAACAAACGCCCCTCCCGGATGGGTTTCAATAAAAAGATTTTCCGCCGCTGCAGACAATGATAAAAATATACAAACAGATAGAAAAACCCATCTTTTTAACATATAACCCCTCGCAAATCAGGACTTACTGTAAAAACTTACTGCCCTATTATAATGGTAGCATAATTTTGGTCAAAATCAAATGCCATGAGTAAAATTATGAATTATGAATTATCATAGCTGTCCAAAATAAAGACTATTAATTGCCTGAAATCCT
>CAZKOK010000612.1:0-473 GCA_964554355.1 uncultured Spirochaetia bacterium
TGAAGCTCAAGAGTATCAATATAGACAAGACGGCCGTCAGCATCCATGGCTCCGTCATCAGAATCCCTGAGATACGGCAGCTCGCTCCTGATCGCACCGATCATATATTCAATATCACTGTACATAAACTGGTCGCCTTTATGGAGTACAAGGTCCCAGTCAACCAGGTGGGAAGTAAGTTCAATAATTTTACTTACAGGCTGCAAAAGGGTATCATAAAAATCAATGGGAACGGGAACGGCTTCATATACTTTGTATCCAAGCAGATATACATCCATCTTTGCTTTTGACCCGTCAGGAAAAATCCTCATAAAGGTATCTTCACGGTTTTTAAGAAAAATCTTGGTTTGTATGAAATTCCCGGTGGCGTGGTCCCTTTTTATTATATACGATCCCTGGGATATTACCGAGTAGGAAAATTGTTTTTCATTTATAAAAAGATTTTATGAACCAAATGTTTATCAAATCAAATT
>CAZKOK010000612.1:483-2476 GCA_964554355.1 uncultured Spirochaetia bacterium
AAAAGAAGATACGTACTGTCTTCATCCACCTGACTGAGGACAAGAACATTATGGGTCTCATATTTCTGGGTTTTATATGTATCGGGGAATCTGTCTATCTCATATGTGGGACCAAATATCAAATCTTTATACTCAAGCCTTATTTCAATATTTTCAGGAATTTCATAATCCAGAGCCTGGACAGAGAGTGAAATAAAAAGAAAAATTACAGAAAAACAAAAATTTGAAATTTTCATACTATCCCGATAATTATCGGCATTACCGTCACATCAACAAAGCCTCAATTTCAATGTATCCCTTCCTGTCATCAGCCAGAAAACACCTCTCCAGACTAAAAAAGGATATCATATTAAAACCCACAGGCCATGTGCCGTTTGGCATGTTTAAATGCACCAGTAAGACTCACGCAACGACGCTACGGGTTCATCAATACACCAAAAAAATAATGACTTCCGTGAAATATTGTTTTCCACGGAAGTCATTAAAATTTTATTGAGTTGTCCCGATCGTAGCGTCGTTGCGTCGTCGCGTGAGTTATTTTGGTTGTGTCTTCTGTACGATAGAGTAAATCGAAAGAAGCGAATCACGCAGAGATGCGACCGAAGCCCTGAAATCAAGATCTATTTCACCGAGTTCCCTTAAAAGTTCCTGCCGGGCGCCTTCAATTGTAAATCGTTTATCGTAAAGGAAATATTTGATACGCAATAAAAGTTGAACATCCGCCGGTGAATACATCCTGTTCCCTGCCTTGTCCTTTTTTGGAGAAACTTCAGGTATTTCCTTTTCCCAGTAGCGCAGGACATGGGGTTTGATTCCGAGAATCTTGCACACATCGCCGATTTGCATGCTACTGTTTCTGTTCAGATTATCCCTCCTTGATGTCGACCTCGACCGGAATCTGATCAAAGCCGAATTCCCTGCGGATCCTGTTTTTAATATAGCCGCGGTAGAATTCCGGAAAACCCTTTGTCTTGTTTACGAAAATTACAAAAACCACAGGGTGCTTGCTTACCTGGGTTATATATTTCAGTTTGAAATGCTTTTTACCCGAAGGCGGCGGGGTCTCCTCTATCCATTGATGCATCGTACGATTTAAAATTCCTGTTTCGATCCTGAGCTGCAGCTGTTCGTAGATTATTAAGGCCTTTTTTAAAAGGGCTGGAATTCCCTCGTTGTTTTTCGCCGAAACCGGTATTACCGGGGCAAAAGACAATACGGGGAATACAAAACGTATTCTGTCTGTAACAGCATTAAGCAGATTGGGTGTTTTATCCATCATGTCCCATTTATTAAGAACAATAATAAGGCCTTTCCCCTTGTTTACTATCTGCTGTGCTATTTTCTTGTCCTGCTCTGCAAGGCCTTCTTCGGCATCTATCATCAGGAAAACCACATCGGCATTCTCGATACTGGCAATTGCCCTGGTTACGGAATAATATTCGATATTTTCACCGACTTTGTTTTTCCTTCGTATTCCAGCCGTGTCATACACCCTGTACTTCCTTTCTTCAAATTCAAAAACGCCTTCAAGGACATCACGCGTGGTGCCGGGAATATCCGAAACTATTGAATATTCACCGCCCAGAAGAGTATTCGTAAGGGTTGATTTTCCCGTATTCGGTTTCCCGAGAATTGCAATGCTGATTTCGTCTTTCTCTTCTTCGAAAACGCCGTCATATTTGCTGAAGTCAATATTATCAAGCACAAGATCGCATAATGCATCAAAGTTTTTCCCGTGCTCTGCCGAAATCCCTATTACTTCACTGAAACCGAAAGAATGGAAATTCCAGATATCATGTTCTCTTTTTTCATTGTCCGCCTTGTTTACAACAAGTATGACCTTTCTGCCGTATTTCCTCAGGACCCCTGCAAAAGACTCATCTTCAGGCGTTATTTCTGTGACATCCATCATAAAAAGTATAAGGTCTGATTTTTTCAGAACCGAGAGGCTTTTCTCATTGACTTTTCTGTCCATCTCCAGGGTGTCGGTTTT
>CAZKOK010000613.1:0-2475 GCA_964554355.1 uncultured Spirochaetia bacterium
GGAAAATCTTAATAGAAAAATGTGTTGGTCAAATTTCACATAATGCGACAGCCTCTGCGGCCGCCTGATGAACACAGATGAAAATGGATGAAGTTTTTCGTTATTGAAATATGAATTTTTATCCTGAATTTTTGTGTTCCATTTTTTATTTTCTGAACAGGCAGACAGCTTGACAATTGCCCAATAATTTAATTATACTTAATTCACTTTAATATACTTAAACCATAAAGGAGGAAGGATATGGGAAAAACAATCACTGAAAAAATCCTTTCACGGGCAGGGATAAATCCCGAAGCGAAAGCCGGTGACATTGTCAATGCAGATATCTCGTTTGCTATGACAAATGACGCAGTTGCAGAACTGACAATAGAAGCATTTGAAAAGCTTGGAAGAAAACCGTGGAATAACGAAAGGATAGCTGTAATTCTTGATCACTATATTCCGGCATCAACAGAAAATGCAGCGCGGGTTCATTATCTCATGCGCCGCTTTACCGAAAAATACAATCTTCACCTCCTGGATATGGAAGGAGTCTGCCACCAGCTGATGATAGAAAAGTTTGTCTCTCCCGGCGATGTGGTAATAGGGACAGACTCCCATACCTGCACTTACGGAGGAATGGGAGCGTTTTCCACAGGAGTAGGCTCAACAGACGGTGCAGCTGCAATGGCAACAGGAAAAATCTGGCTGAAAATTCCCGAATCCATCAGGGTTGAACTGAAAGGAACACTTCATCAGCATGTCCATGCCAAGGACATAATTCTTAAGCTGATCGGAGAAACCGGAAGCGCCGGCGCAACATACAAGGCAATTGAATTCGCGGGAGAAGGCGTTCAAAGCCTGGATATGGCATCAAGATTCACTGTCTGCAACATGGCAATAGAAGCCGGTGCAAAATCGGCTATTTTTGAACCGGATGAAATAACTGCGGAATTTATGAAAAACCGGCCGGCAGAAGGAGAATATCTGAAAAGCGATCCTGATGCTGAATACTGCACGAAGATAACAGTAGATATTGACAGCCTTGAGCCGCAGGCAGCCAGCCCCTGGTCGGTAGACAATACGACTCCGGTTACAGCACTGGAAGGAACAGTAATTGACCAGGCCTTTGTCGGGGCATGTACAAACGGCAGAATTGAGGATCTGAGAATTACAGCCGCCATCCTTAAGGACAGGAAAGTAAACAGCCATGTCCGGTTTCTCATAACACCGGCATCGCAGGCTGTTATGGCACAGGCCGTCCGTGAAGGTCTGATTGATATTTTTATTGGAGCGGGAGCTGTAATCTGCAATCCCGGGTGTTCTGCCTGTTTCGGAGGACAGGGAATGCTGTGGGAAGGAGAAGTATGTATCGGCAGCCACAACCGCAATTTCCGCGGAAGAATGGGGCATAAAAACTCCAGGGTTTTTCTTGCATCGCCGGAAACGGTCACAGTTTCGGCAATTGCAGGCGAAATAACAGATCCGCGTAAATTCTTATCAACACAGGGAGAAAGAAAATGAAAGAAATAATAACAGGAAAAATCTGGAAATTCGGAGACAATATAGATACCGATATTATTATACCCGCAAGATATCTTCCACTCCCCATAGCGGAAATGAAATTTAAAGCCATGGAACCCCTCCGGCCTGATTTTCCGGAAATATTCGCAAAAGGGGGAATTATTGCTGCAGGGAAAAACTTCGGCTGCGGATCCAGCAGGGAACAGGCTCCCGCTGTTCTCAAAGAACTGGGCGTTTCTGCAATAATTGCTGAAAGTTTTGCGCGGATATTTTTCCGAAACTCTGTAAACCTCGGCATTCCGTTAATTGAATGCGCCGGAATATCCCAGGAAGCCGAAGAAGGAGATCGGGCAGAAATAAATCCGTCAGAAGGTACTGTAAAGATCCCCGGTAAAAACTTATGTCTTCCGGGAACCAGACTGCCTGATTTTCTTCTTGAAATAATCAAAGACGGCGGTCTGATAAATCATCTTGTTATAAACAGGTAAAAATATTCTTCAGGTGAAGCGGCAGTCAGCAGGCTGCTTCACCTGTATAGAAAACTATTTCCCTGCCCTGTTCATAAAAAACCGGAAAAAGGGAATCAGAACTCTTCTAAGCATTGTTGTTTCCATCTCTTTTGACACTTTCGCCAGTTTTGCCGGAATATCAATTCCCTGAGGACATTTCGGGATGCATCTTCCGCATTGCGTACATCTGGAAGCATAAAATTGATTATCACCTTTACTGCCGTAATTCAGCTGATGATAATAACGGAAATAATTATCAAACATTTTCTTTTCACCGAAAAACTTTACCCTGTTATATATTTCAAAACAGAAAGGAATATCCACCTTTTGGGGACAGGGAACACAGTAACGGCAGCCTGTACAGCCGATTTCCAGTCCTTGGAAGAAGCTGTCGCGTACCCTGCTGATAAAATCCAACTCCTCTTTACTCATACAGCCGGCAGAACTTTCGCCTGATACTTTA
>CAZKOK010000614.1:0-2467 GCA_964554355.1 uncultured Spirochaetia bacterium
GACCCATTTTATACTCATTATTACTTTTATAATTTTGAGCAAGAATAAATATTTTTTCACTACCGGCTTCTTCCACCTTGCCGTAGGGTTCGTAGCTTATCCACTGCGGGTTTTCGCCTTTGCATCGACTATTACTGTGGATGACCCCAGGTGGTCTTTCAGGAAGAAGTGCAGGCCGTCTGTGGTACTGCGCCGGGCGATGCGCTGGTTGTTTTTTTTCAAAGATCTGTTTTATTCTTTATTTACCCAACCATTCAAGAAAATCATTTTTACTTACTTCAATATCTCTGAGAATACTTGTAATCAGACCTTTACAAAGATCTTCTCCCTTATGTACAGGCACTGTTGCGGTCCTTCCGTCAATATGTCTGAAAAAAATATGACTGCCCTTTTGTCTCGATTTTCTGAATCCAAGATGTTCAAGATATTTTATCATTATTGAGGATTTTATATTACCAAGTTGAGCCATTAAATCTGGACCTCAATCTGCTGTACCCCGTAAAACTCACGCGGTTCGGGTATTCCTTCTTCTTCAATGCAGAGTTCAATAACTTCCCTGAGCCTGGGATAGATTTCTTCAATGGTTTTTGCCTGTGTATAGCAGCTTTTTAATTCAGGTACGGTTGCTGTAAAGTATCCATCACTGCCTTTCTCAATGATTGCAGTTAATTTTACGTTATTCATATATTGATCCTTGTTTATTATTTACTCCACATACAATTTATCAGAATTTGCGGGAAAATTCTATTGCAAAGTTTTCAAACTTACCGGTTAAGGGTTTTTTAAATTAGTTTTCCGCTTTTGACATTTCGCGGCATTTCGTTCAACTGTGTATAAGCTGCTGTATCAAATGGAAAACCCGACTGTTACTGTGGATGAGCCCAGGTGGTCCTTGAGTAAGAAGTGCAGGCCGTTTGTGGTACTGCGCCGGGCGATGCGCTGGTTGTTTTTTTTCAAAGAGCGATGATGAAACAGTTTAGCATGGATTGGGTTTTATTTCATTTATATTTGTCATTTCCGGGAATGAAAAGGATTGGGGACAGAACCTTTTTTTATTCAGGAGGATTGAACCACGGATTTTCACGAATGCGGCATTCCGACAGCTGTTCCTTCCTTTTCTTTTAATTGTACTTCCGGCTCCTCAATGTCATAGACATTGCGCTATCGCCCAACGGGAGGTACAGTATGCTGTATCAGGATTTATCAGAAAGAATCATTGGTGCATTTTTTGATGTTCAAAATGCTTTGGGACCGGGTTTGCCGGAAAAGAATTATCATAATTCTCTTTTCCTCAAGCTTCGAAAGAACGGCATCAATTTTGTACAAGCACTTATCAGTAACACTCTGAAATACACCGAAAATAATGCTAATATCCTTTATACACACCGCAGCCTGGAGGTTTCGTATCTGACCACATGCATGTGGTCAGACTCCTTGTGCGAAACCGCAGGTCTTCCTGACACGCTTTCACGGTAACTGGGTAAAACACACGCGTTTTACGAAATTGCCGGTGTGTCATATTTAAAAAACAATGACAATAACAATGTTTTCCTGTATATTAGTAGTATGAAATTCAAAGTAATTGTACATATTGCAGAAGAAGGTGGTTTCTGGGCTGAAGTTCCCAGTATTCCAGGCTGCGTTTCTCAGGCAGAGTCGCTGGATGAATTAAAAGTGAATATTCAGGATGCCATCGAAGGATGTCTTTCCGTTGATATGGAAACAGTAGAGATTTCACGTTCTGATCAGGTTCTGGAAGTTGCGCTTTGAAATCTGTTTCCGGGAAAGATTTTATAAAGATTCTAAAAAAGAAAGGCTCAGCGTAATTAGCCAGAATTTCAAGCAGCCATCACATTTTTACCAAACCCGGCAGGATCGAAAGAATATCTGTACCGGTTCATGGAAACCAATCATTAAAAACGGGTTTATTACGTCACTTGATGAAAATAGTTGAAATAAAAGATGATGAGTTATAAGTTCCTCCGGTAGGCAGAAGTATCTTTTATCGGCAGCATGCTTACGATAAAATATAATTCTCCTAAGAAACACATTTGTTCTGTGACGGAGATTCAGCAACAAGTTCATATCCAAACCGTTTGGCCTTCTTTTCAAGATTTTTAATAATGCGCTCCTGGTATTGCTGTTCATAATATTCAAAGCTCTGAGATGAAAATTCCTCCCCATATTTAAGCGTCCGATAAACGATCCTGGCCACTTTATGGGCTGTTGCAGTATTCGCCGTCTGTGCCCCGCTTCTCGATTTTATTCTGCGGTAAAATGCTCCCAAAGCGCTTTTGCTTTGGCCGGCACTCCTGGCTGCCAGGTGAAATGCCGTTGCAGCTCGATTTACAACTTTCAATTTTCTGCTACTTTTAATTTTGTTTCCTGATATTTTGTGATTCGGTGATAATCCAAGCCAGGATGCAAAATGCTTTGCTGTTGGGAATTTCTTAAATCCTTCAACACC
>CAZKOK010000615.1:0-2467 GCA_964554355.1 uncultured Spirochaetia bacterium
CTGAAACTGAAGTATTCATATATCATTCCCCCGCCTGCGGCGCCTGCTATTATGCCGGATGTCAGGAAAGATTCATGGACAGCCATTCTTTTTCCCCTGTCCCTGCTCCCGGAGACTCCGTGAAAAATGCTGTTCGAATACTGCTGGGCATAAATCAGACCGAAAAGACCTATCAACACCACCGAAAGCCAGAGGACCGGGCTGAAGGCGATTATCACTGCAGCAATTACAGTAAGAAACTGGAACATCAGTATCTGCCATCGTTTATGATGCCACCAGCGGGCCGCTCCGGCTGCCTGAAATCCGATAACCGCAAGAACAGACCTTAAGAGCAGTATCAGTCCTGTGCTGCTTTTACTTAGTCCCAGAACATCTTTGGCATAAAGCGGAAATACAAAAAGCAGACAGCCGTAAAACAGATAAACTGAAAAAACCGACAGCCATCCGATAAGTCTGAGTGGCGAATCTGTATATTCTTCCGTCTTTTCGGGCTTTTCTGTTTCTGCGGCTTTTCTCAATGCCGGCCTGAATATCAGAAGCAGGATAAATGCTGCAAGAATGAAGGTGTAGACTGCCGCAGAAAGGAAAATTGAAAGAGTCAGATTCCGCTCGATAATCAGTCCGGCAGCATAAGGGCTTACAGCCATTCCCGTGCTCCAGGAGAGATTGAAAAACCCGAGAACACGGCTTAATGACCGCCCTTCAATGCCGAGGGACAGCCATCCCATAAGCGGAGGCCAGTACATTGAGGTTACCAGGCCGAAAACTGCATAAAGAATGAAAATTGCTGCAATTGATTTCGAGAAAGGCATTAAAAATGCAGACATCCCCATCCCTGCCGCGGCGATAATAATGGAAACTCCCGGACCCGTGATTTTCCGGAATTTATTCAGGGATATGCAGCCGATCAGGTAAGATGCGGCCCAGACAGACGAAATCCATCCGACAATGCTGCCGCCGGCACCGAATCTTTCGTTTACAAAATAAACCAGATTGAAATTGATAACACCTATTCCGAAATTGGCCAGAAAAGAAGCAGTCAGCAGTATAAGGATCCTTGATTTATCAATCCTGTCCGCAGTCATTTATTATCTCTCCTTTGCTGCATACTGTCCATTCACCCGGCCAGAGCAGGAACTGTTTCAGATGGCGCTTCAGCAAATCAGGATGGTTATTGGTCCCGGACAGATGGCAGAAATAGACTTTTTTAAGTCTTGAATCCGAAAGCCTGTGTATATCGTTGACAAAATTTACAGCGTCATCATTTGAAAGATGGCCCCTGACAGAAGCAATCCGTTTTTTCAGATTGTAATGGTAAGGGCCTTCCATCAGCATATCGAAATCGTAATTTGCTTCCAGAAAAAGAATGTCACAGCCCGCAGCCGTTTCAAGCATTTTGTCGTCTGTTTTTCCGGTATCGGTTATTATGGAAAAAGATATATCATCATGAATAATAGAGAATGAAAGCGAATGGGGCGAATCATGGCTGGTTTTGATTGGCCGGAGTGTAAATCCGGCGATATTCACAGGCTTTGAATCGCTCAGGTCTATAATTGTATCCGGTGGAGTTGTAAAAAGAGCCGCAGGGTCATGCCTGTGATGGAGAAACACCGGAATTGAAAGTTTCCTGGCAAGTACTTCCGCACCGCGGAAATGATCGATATGAGTATGAGTGACAGCTACAGCTCTGAGGTTTTCTGCCCGGAAACCGCAGGCATCCATTCTCCTGATAATCTCCCTGCATGAATATCCTGCATCAATCAGTATGGATTCATCATTATTCTGAAAAATATAGGAATTTCCGCATGAACCTGACCCCAGTACCGCATAACGAACCATGCTGAATAATAATTAAAAAAGGTGATAAAATCCATATGCAATGAATTATAAAAAATAAAAACTTTTAACTCTGTGTACTCAGTACCTCTGTGAAAAATTTTTGTTTGAATCTAAAAAATATAGAGTTTTGTTGGGAATTCGATAATCTGCATATAAAAACGTTGCACCGTTTTTGTTGCGGCATCATTGTGTGAGTTCTTTCCTTTTCCTTTGGTTTTTTACCCGAAATGAATTATCTTTTAAGTGGAGAAAATAGATTTCAATGAAAATTCCAGATCAGCTGATCAAGGATTTTCCGGGCAATGTAATCAGCTTTCAGTCTTCTTACCGGGAAGACGGAAGCTACATCGGCTATTATCTTATAGTCAATGACAGGAAAATCCTTCTGCACATTACCTCCGGTTTTCTCAATTCCCTGGAAATAGAGACAGAGAAAGGCAGGACCCTGTACTGGATGTTCGTAAAATATCTGATTGATATTTTCGGCTGTCAGCCGGAAGAAGGCAGCTTTGCGGATTCACTCAGGTTTACGGTTGATGAAGAGGAATTTTTCGAGTATTTAAGAAACAAGGTGAAAGTCGAACCCCGCTATGACTCGCGTGAAAGATATGACAACAAGGCACTTCCG
>CAZKOK010000616.1:0-2461 GCA_964554355.1 uncultured Spirochaetia bacterium
GCCTCTGTCCAGCCAGCGGAAATCATACGAAAGCGTGTATCAGGATTTTGCGGGTAACGGCAATAACCGGAACAGGGAAAGAATCCTGCCCGAAACGAATAAACTGTGCGCACCTGTGGAAACGGCCCCGCACCTGACCGGAGCAGCCGTTGATCTTGCCCTGATTAACAGGGATACCGGAAGCGAACTGGATATGGGGACAGAGTACAATGCCGCCCCCCGGGAAACGGACAATGCCGCTTTTCTCACAGCCGAAAATATATCCGAACCGGCCCGCCGCAGCAGAGCCGTCCTGATTCAGGCAATGGATGCCCGTCTCGCCCTCACCAAAAACCGTCGCGCCGCGGCACCGTCGCGTGAGGTCTTCATCATTGTGCCTCCGCCCGGAAGTACTCCATCAGCGCAACCCCGTTCTGCGAGTAATTCGGGTTGGTCGTTGCGGGGCTGCCGTCTTCCGGGAATTCCCGCCCGGTATTGTGAATATGAAAAGCGTCTATAAAGCGTTCCTCTTTAAGGTAATCACCGTAGACCTGGTTTATCCAGGTCATTCCCCAGAATACGGCATGTTCGCCCCGGATGTCCCGGAGGGGAATGTTTATTTTAATGCACTGGTATCCCATTAACTGAAAAGGACCCCAGGATGTGGCCAGGCTTTTAAGGGACTCATCTGCGGCGTCGGCGATATCTTCTGTTGTAATTCCGTTGTATTCGGATATTTTTCCGTCCCGGAGATCTTTCAGGTTTTCATAAACATGCGGTTCGTATCTTGATCCGGCCGGTTTCTGTCCGGAGCATTCCATGACAGCCAGGGCCTTGAAATATGATGCCGGCAGGCCGAAGTATTCGGCGTATTTGTCTATTTCGGTCCCGTAATTGGCATTTGTGTTTTTAATTTCATTCTGAATAATTGCAGTCTTATCTGAATTTCCGTTCCGGGTAACAAAGCTGCCGAATGATCTCAGTATCGATCTTAATGGAGAATTCCCCGAGAAAATTACCGCCCAGAACAGCAGTGGGATTGCAAAGAGAATTACAGTACGCAGTTTCAGGTTTCTGATTTTCATGATCCGGTCCCCGTCAAAATTAACCTATTATAAAATCATGCTTTTTCAGGGTACGGGCAAGAAAAAAATTATAGAAAGTAACGGTCTGAACGGCCCCTGCCGCTGTCTTCGCGGCCGGGTTTGCGGGACGGTTTAAGGCAGGCGAATAAAAATGAAATAAATGCTGCAGATACAAGGATCAGCTGAATGGACATGTAATTCCCTCCTGTATGAATAAATTTACTGCTGCGGCAGTTGGTTTTCAATGTACTTTATTGTCGGGTTTTTCAGCTTCAGGGACAAAAAATTGTAAAGATTACAGGGTTACCCGTGATTTGGCTTGAGATACAGGAAAAGCCGGGATATAGTTAATATATTGGGGCTTAGTAAAATACGTGAAATAACTGAAAGGAGATTTTTATGAACAAGAGAAAACTGCTTATTATCTGTATTGCTGTTTTGGCTGTATCAGCGGCATTTTTGACAGCCGGCTGCAAGGGACCGGAAGGGCCCAGTGTATATCTTGAGGCTGAAGATGGAACAAGATACTATTCAGGCGGAAGTATTTACCTGGGTGAAGTTTATAATCAGTTAACCCATCAGTTTTTGTCAGAAAATTTTTATCTGGTTAATGAGACATATAATACCTTAACTCTTAATGGTTCTGTAATGGTAGCATTGGTCATGGAAACGCGATTATCATCATCAGGAAGTTACCAGTATACTCTTTCACCGCCCGCTGACGCGATAACCCTGGATACCGGTGCTCTGCAGACAAGCATATCGGATAACAGCAGGTCCGGAGCAATAGTATTCGGAATGGATGCAACATCAGGCAGCTATTCAAGTGTCTGTATCAGAAGACGGTACCTCATCGAAATAACCGACGGCAGTGAAGATTATGATTTTATTATTGATGTCTTTGGTTATGTGCTGTCTTCCACAGGAACGTGGTAGAGTGAGATAACCGTATAATTTTACAGGATGATAATATAGAAAATGAAATCACCGGAATCCGGAATTATTTACATAGCCAGGCCATTTATATATCTTGATTCCGGTGGTCCGGATGAAAAGATCATAAAAACTGAATCGGGTGAAACACATACCATGGATCAGATACTTGCCGATGTTCTCGCGGCGCTGCAGTATCCTGCTGACATGCCTCTCCTGAAAGGGAGGCTGGCCGAAGCAGGCTGGGACGATTGCGCTTTCGAGGAAATTCCGGAATATCTTGACGAACTTATTTCGATGGGGCTTGCGGCGCCGCTGGAATCGTTGCCTGGTGAATATGAAACGCAGGAAGCTATCGTGGATTACGCTTTTCCTGATTTTTATGCCTTTCCGACAAAGGACAGGCCGCAGGAGCTGGAACGCGCGCTGAAGGCATGGATATCGCTTTTTGATGATATTTCCGC
>CAZKOK010000617.1:0-2452 GCA_964554355.1 uncultured Spirochaetia bacterium
TTTATGCCGGCGGCATTTGCCTCGTCGGTGTCAAGATGCATATCCAGCCGGTATTTGCCGCTTACCCTGACAAGAACATCGTCAAATATAATGCCGCGTTCACCGCCGATACGCACCATTACCCACTGCCTGTCCTGTACACAGAAGTTTTCGGCATCCTCCAGCGACATATGGATATGTCTTTTTGCCTGAATCAGCCCTTCATCAAGCTTTACAGACCCCGCAGGGCCCCGCAGAGTAATTCCCGGTGTTCCTGCAGTATCTCCGGAATTCCTGACAGGGGCTTTCACTCCAAGTTTGTAGCAGTCTGTACGCGATACTTCAACCTGGGTTGAGGGCCGTTCGG
This sequence comes from uncultured Spirochaetia bacterium, assembly GCA_964554355.1. Lineage (GTDB taxonomy): Bacteria > Spirochaetota > Spirochaetia > CAZKOK01 > CAZKOK01 > CAZKOK01. The sequence continues at coordinate 347 of CAZKOK010000617.1, forward strand.
GTCCGAGTATTCTGACACCGTCAATTCTGTCTTTCGGACCTATAAGGTCGACTTCCTCATTACAGGCATACTGTCCAGGCTGACTCAGGTTTGCCAGGACCGTAAGCTGATAATCTTTGCCGAACAGCTCATCAACATGTTCTCTCGAAAGATGCACATGCCGTGCACTTATACTGATTGGTATACTTTTATTCATTCTATTCTCCATAAAATGATAAATAAAGCGGTCCCATTCCGGAATCCGCTTTCCTGTACCTTAAGAATGATTCCAGCTGCAATTCCACTCCGATCCCCCAGATAGATGCGCCGCCGATCCATCCGTATTCGGAAATGATACCAAGAGTTTCGGAAAGATGCCATATTATTCCATCAACTGAAGCAAAACCTATATTAAACGCTTCGCCGATTACAGCAGCACCTGCCGATGCGCCATATCCGTAAAAACCGACACCGGCTCCAACATAAAACTCAAGCGGGAAAACATCGGTGCGGCACCCCAGTAAGTATACGAATAGCTGAAAGAACTCCAAAACTCAAATGTTCCGCGTACTGCAACGCTCCAGTCAAGAGGTACTCCGCCAAGATCAAACTCGCCGAAAACCATTTCAGCCCCTGGCGAAACGGTAAACCAAGCCAGTATCCGACCGATACATAAATATTGAGCTGTAAATTTTCGTTATAGGATTTTGCCCAGTCCTGCGATGCTGTTTCTTCTGCAAAAAGCCCTGCAGCAACAAGAACAAGTACACCAAGGAAAAAAAATTTTCTTCATTTTTATTCTCCTTTATAGACCTTTATCCATATACGCAGATTATATCCGGTATCAGAATATAAAACAATTATCTGACCTGTAAGATGCACTTTTTCAGTAAAATTCCGGTCTCATGTCTGCATAAAGGTGATTTAGAGGAGTTACCTTTTTATCATCCGCCAGTGATGGTTCAATTTCAATTATTCCCAGGCCCTGCTCTTCCCTTCCTGCATTTATAAGGATCTCGCCGTCCGGCGATATAATCTGACTTCCTCCGGTGAATGTTACCGATCCGCCGTCATTTGTTTCTGTCCCTGTCCTGTTGGCAAGTATCCAGAAGACACGGTTTTCGATCGCACGGACCCTGGTTGTAAGCTGACCTTTCCCTTCAAGCACCAGATTTGAAGGATGACAGATAACCTGGGCGCCCGCCCGGACAACTGCCCTTGCTGCCTCAGGGAAAAAATGATCATAACAGACAAGAAGGCCGAGTTTCACACCATTATATTCGCAGACTTTGAATCCGCTTTCTGCAGTATCAAAGACGTTCTTTTCGGTATTAAAGAGATGCATTTTCCTGTAAATTTCCATGCCCCGGCCGGGATAAACAAGCACAGACGAATTATAAATCCTGTCTCCATCTGCTTCAGGGAAACCCATGACAACAGCTATATCTTTCAGTGTGCAGAGTTCTGCCAGCCCGGGAAGACAATTATCGCGAATATAAACAGCCGCTTCCATAAGCCTGCTTCTGGATTTGAAATAGTACCCTGAAAGGGCCAGTTCCGGCAGAACTACAAGATCTGCACTCGTATCCATCAGATATGATTTTACGATCTCCAGATTGCGTCCGGGATCGGCAAAATACGGTGCAAACTGAAGAAAACCTGCTTTCATGGAATTCAGTATTGCCGGATATCAGTTAAAATGCAACAGTAAAAAAGCTGCAGATTTCATTATCTGCGGCCGGGAACTCCGCTATGCTGATACTTTACCAAAATACCTGTTTTATGCTATTTTCATACTGCATTTGTTATTTTTCAGAGGTATTTAATGCTTAAAACTGTACTGATTCTGGGAAGCGGGGGCTTTTTAGGCAGTAATCTGCGCTATTTTACCGGAAAACTTGTACATAAACTATCAGGAACCGTTTTCCCGATCGGGACGTTTGCCGTAAATATAATCGGCAGTCTTCTGTTCGGCCTGCTTTTCTTTATTTCAACCGAAAATGAAAATATAACCGATCAGACAAAACTCTTCCTCGGTACCGGCCTTCTGGGTGCTTTTACGACCTTTTCAACCTTTTCCTACGAGACCGTCAGCCTGTTCAGACAGGGAATGGGAATTCATGCGGG
>CAZKOK010000618.1:0-2447 GCA_964554355.1 uncultured Spirochaetia bacterium
GCAGTCTGGCTTGTTATGAACCAGGGAAGGACCGGTGAAACCTATAATATCGGCGGGGAAAACGAATGGGAAAATATAAAGCTGGTAACGGAAATCTGTGAAATTATGGCGGAGAACTACAATCGTGATAAGGACCACTATAAAAAACTTATAACATATGTCAGAGACCGGCCTGGTCATGACCGCAGATACGCTATTGACTGTACAAAACTGAAAAACGAACTCGGCTGGACCCGCAAAAACAATTTCCATGAAGGATTGAAAAAAACAGTAGCCTGGTACCTGGACAACAGGGAATGGGTTGAACAGGTTAAGGCCGGTGATTACAGAAACTGGATCCGGGAAAATTACCATGAAAGGTAATTTCAGGTAAATCCTTCCCTGATATTAATCTTTCTGACTCCTGAAAAGGCTGTGTGTTGCTTTTTATAAGCCAAAAATATAATATACCGGAAAAAGGAAATCCTTTGTTAAGTAAAATTGTTTTCAGGAATATAGGCAGAAACAAAAAAAGTTCTTCACTTATTATCTTGTTTTTCACGATCATATCATTTTTATTTACAAGCGGGTATTCTCTGGTCTGGACAATAAAAAAGGAAGTCAAATCCGGGTTCAGAAACAATATATGCGGCGACTTTGTCATTTCCGCAAAAAGTGATTATCCGATGAGTATTTTCGGTGCAAACATTCCGGCGATAGGAGAATTCTTCACTATCCCGGCAATAAAACAGTACGATGAAATAACCGAAAAACTGAAAAACATGGAAGAAGTTGATTCCATTACCGAACAATTAAGCGGAGTATCGGTCATGGATATATATTCCGGCCGTTATATTATCCCCTTCTTCGGAATCAATTTTCAAAAACATTTTGGTTTTTTTCCGAATATTGAATTGATAAAAGGAACCGTTCCTCCCGCAGGCAAACCTGCCATTATGCTGTCAGAATCGGCAGTAAACAGAATTGAAGAGGACACCGGTAAAAAGATAATACCGGGAATAAAAGTCAAACTGACCAGCACCGGAGCAAACAGTTTTGCAATTCGTGAACTTCCCCTGGCCGGAATCTACAAATACTCGAATTCAGGACCGGTTATGGACAAAGTTGTCCTGATTGATGCACAGACGGCAAGGGAAATAAACGCTGTATTAATAAAAACCAATTCAGAAAGGATAAGCGATTCAGAATCCAGCCTTCTGGATATTGATGCCGACTCCATGTTTTCTGCCGAACCCCCGACAGACGGGGAAGCAGATGAAGAAAGCAAAATGAATATACTTTCCCTTGTGCTGAATATCTTCATTTCAAAAATTGCACCAGGTGAAAGCAATCCGCAAGGCAGCTGGCAGTTTATAATAATAAAAACCGGCGGATCGACCCCGGAAAAAACCGCTTTTGCAAAACTTTCCGAAGCTCTTTCCGAATATGATGTTCAGATTCTTGACTGGCACACGGCAGCCGGACAAAGCGCAACATACAGCTGGCTGATGCAGATTTTATTCCTGTGCGGAATTGTGATTGTCATCATCACGGGAATCATCGGAATAGTAAATATAATGTTTACATCGCTGAATTCCCGGAAAACTGAAATAGGCACTATCAGGGCACTCGGAGGTCAGAAAAAAACCATCATTAACTTGTTCTTTTCGGAATATTCCATATTATCCGTATCCGGAGGGCTGATCGGGATCGCCGTTTCTGTTATTTTTTCTTTAATTGCCAATTCACTTAACATCCCGCTGTCGAACGAAATCCTGAAACTTTTACTCGGCGGTTCAGTCTTTCACTATAATGTTTTTCCGGAACTTGCTGTGCAGACAATTCTGCTGATATTCCTGATCAATATTATTTCATCGGCAATACCATTGTCCAAGGCTGTTTCCATTCCGCCATTATTCACAATGTCAGGAGCTGTATGATGAAACCGGCATTAATCGTAAAGCTTGGTTTGCGTTATTTATGGCGCTACAGACGGCTGTACATATTTCTGTTTCTGACCCTTTCAGTGTGTTTCGCCGTAATAATAACCGTTTCCGTGGAATACTGTGCATTGCATGAGAATGTCCGTTCTGCAGCCAGGATTCATTACGGCGGAGATCTTTTTATTCTCGGTTTTGATAAAAGCATTGAAGGAATAGGCATAATAGCTGACAACAGCATTGTACAAAAAGCCGTAAGGAACTCCGGGCTTGAAAATGCAAAACAGATAATCAGGACCAATGTTTATCAGCAGGGTTCCCTTGTTTTCAATGGAAAAGCTGTTCAGCAGAAAAACATAATCGGAATTGATTATAACAGTGAAAAGGATTTCCTGTTTCATCTGAATATGAAATCGGGAAACATTGACAGCATTCAGGATCCCCGGAATATTCTGATTTCCGCGCCAGTCGCAGAAATGCTTAATGCTGAAACAGGAGATGACATCACCTTAAAAACATATACCGTTT
>CAZKOK010000619.1:0-2444 GCA_964554355.1 uncultured Spirochaetia bacterium
AGAAACAGCGCCAGAAAAAATGTTGTAAGCAGCATCCAGTCCGAACCGGCAACGCCTACGGCAAATGCCCCGGCAAGGACCCTCAGCAGAAAACCAAGGGCTATTATATGGACATCCAGAACAGGGATGGTTTTAAGCTTAAAAGTATAGAAAATGTTTATTACGATATAAATCCAGATGATTATTGCCGCAGGAATACAGCAGAAAATACCGGATATCACGCATAGGACAATCATGATACCCATTACAATCATTGCTTTGCCGACCGGTATTCTGCCGGAAGCAAGGGGGCGGTCTTTTTTCCCGGGATGCATTTTATCCGCATCACGGTCTCTGATTCCGTTTATGATATATACGGCCGAAGATGCAAAACAGAAGGCGGCAAAAACAAGAACAGTCTTCAGAATCCGTTCGGGATAAAAAAAACTGAAAGAGAAAAAAACCGGTGCAAGTACAAATCCGTTTTTTATCCAGTGCTTTACATTTATCAGTCTGATATAGTCTTTCATATTCCTTTAAAAAAATACCTTGATAAATTTCAAAAGCCCTTCTTTCCAGGGTACTCTGTGGGTGATGCCCGAGCTTTTGATAAATGAATCCCGGTTTTCAATATACCATATGTAGTTTCTTAATAAAGCCTCTTTATTTGAATATTTCGGGGAAAAGCCGAGGATCTTTTCCGCTTTTTCAATGGACACGGCCGAATTTTTATATGCAGTCTGATATACCCATTTGTATATCGGCGATATTTTAAGGAACGATAGAATTCTCAAAACGGTTACTGCGGGCCAGACCGGAAAGCCGATGATTTTTTTGTTATGCCCGGCATAATCCAGGACCGACTGATAATCTTCCCGCATTGTGGTGAACTCTTTTGCTCCGATGTTGAATGTGTCATTCGCTTTTTTACCGTCCAGAGTCATGCACAGATGAATCGCTTCGCAGAGGTCTTCAACATCAAGTAACTGATAACGGTTTTTTCCGCTGCCGATCATTGGAAAGTTTTTACCTTCATATGCCCATGAATAAAGCAGTGAAAATACGCCGAGTCTTTCAGGTCCAATAAACGATTTCGGCCTGATTACGGGAACGGTCATTCCCCTCTGTCTGTACTGCAGACAGACCTGTTCAGCCTGTATTTTTGCCTTTCCATACGGACCCACACCGATAAGCGGGTCGTCCTCGAAAATCGGGAAATGATCGGCAGTACCGTAAACAGCCGTTGTTGAAATGTGGATAAATCTTTTTACCTTGTGCCGGAATGCCGAATCAATGACATTTCCTGTGCCGTCTATATCAATGGAGTAAATTTCCTCCTTTTTATAAAGCGGCAGCGCTGCAGCAGTGTGAATGACAATATCCGTTCCGGCCATTACACTGTCCACGGTTTCCGGATTGCGGATGTCGCCCCTTACGGCAGTAATTTTGTCCTTTTCAGGATAATTAAAATCCAGAACATCAAGAGACACGACAGATATTTTTTTTTCAAGCAGATACCTGATCAGGTTAATTCCCAGGAATCCCGATCCCCCGGTTACAAGTACTTTCATTTTGGCTCCGTAATGATTGTTGAACTATAATATGCTGTTTGCGCCGGAGGATCAAGAAATGATCAAAAGTATTTCCCATAAACCCAGAATAAAAAAACTACAGATTACGCGGATTTTCGCAGATTAAAAACAGATTTTGTATATTTTTCCAAAATTATCCGTGTAAATCCTCGTAATCCGTAGTAAATTTCCTATGCAATGTGACTTATGGGTAATATTCATGGATTATACCAATTGTCATATGGGAAAAATCACAGATACGGGTATATATTATACATACAATTCCATTGAACAGGGATCAGGCGTGTAGATCGCTTTATTACTTCCCAATTTTCATTTGAGGGTGTTTGTCTTTTGCAGGGTGTGAAAAAGACAGGCACCCGTTTTTTATTGATAATAATATTGGTTTTAGAAGTCAAAAAGTAGTAAAATTAATTGTATGTGTAAGGGGGCCTCTTGATCAGATACAGAAAGCTTGAAAAGGATGATCTCGATTTTATAGAAGAACTCTGGCTTGAACTTCAGGATTATCACCGGTCCGTAAATGAAAACTCATCAGATGTTCCGTTTTCAGTACGCATGGGCATACTGAAGAAAAAGGATTTCATAATTTTCTCTGCCTGGAGTCAGAACAGGATTGTCGGCTACTGTATTCCTTCAATTGATAATGAGAATTCCGGAGTAATAGAATCAATATATGTAAAAGGACATTTTCGGTATAAAGGTATCGGTTCAATGCTTTTAAAAAAAAGTCTGGCCTGGTTTAAAAAAAACAGTATTGAAAGGGTCCATATCGGAGTTGTTTATGGTAATACAAAAGTCTTTCCTTTTTACGAAAAATTCGGATTCAGGCCGCAGGCTTACATTCTGAGAAACTGACAGGAGATATTATGC
>CAZKOK010000620.1:0-2442 GCA_964554355.1 uncultured Spirochaetia bacterium
ATTAAGGCGAATTATATCGAAACCCCGTTCGATTTCAAAATTGAAAACGGAGACTCTATAATCATCCATACTGTTGAAATTCAAACGGTAACTGATTTATGAAAAAATGCATTTTCCATGTCGATATGGATGCATTTTATGCCTCGGTAGAACAGAATGATAACCCGGAATACAGGGGCAAACCGGTAATAATCGGGACCATGCCCGGACACCGCGGGGTTGTATCGGCCTGTTCATATGAAGCAAGGGGATACGGCGTCCACTCAGCCCAGCCGATAAGCCAGGCATTCAGATTATGCCCGAAGGGAATTTATCTTCCTGTCAGAATGAAAAGATATCAGGAAATATCAGAAGAAATCATCAGTCTGTTCAATAATTTCACGCCGGCAGTAATGCAGGTTTCCATAGACGAAGCATTTCTTGACATGACAGGAACCGAACGCCTTTACGGACCTCCGAAAGAAGCAGGCAAAGCAATAAAAAAGAAAATAAAAGAGACAACAGGTTTAAATATTTCGATCGGGATAGCTTATAATTTCTTCCTGGCAAAACTTGCATCGGACGCATCCAAACCCGACGGACTGCTTGAGATAACAGAAGAGAAAACAATATCTTTCCTTGACAGCCTGCCCCTGAAGGCCTTATGGGGTGTCGGGAAAAAGACAAGGGAAAGACTGAATGATCTTAACCTGACAACTGTACAGGAAATAAGAAAACTGGACCAGCAGACACTGATAAGAATGCTTGGAGAAGGTACCGGGAAATTCCTGTATAATTCGGTGCGCGGAATTGATTCCGGAATATACAGAAGCGAATCCAGAAGCCATTCAATCAGCACCGAAACCACATTCGCCGAGGATACAAAAGACCCGGAAGGAATCAGGAAAACCCTTTTGGATATGGCCCACCAGATAATGTTCAGACTGTATAATTCAGCATTCAAAGGAAAAACCATTGTCCTGAAAATCAGGTTTTCAAACTTTGATACAAGTACCATACGGAAAACCATGCAGTATAATATTTCAAGTGCGGAAGAAATATACGAAACAGCTCTTGAACTGTTGATGAAAAAATGGAACAAAAGCCGTGAAATCCGGCTTATCGGACTCGGCCTGTCCAATCTTCAGAAATCCGGCAGTCCTGAACAGGCCAGACTGTTCGAAGACAATTACGACAGGAAAAAGAAAGTTGAAGAAGCAGTATATAAAATAAGGCTGGAAGGCAAGAAACTTACCAAAGCCAGCCTTCTGAAAAATAAAAAAAAGAAATAGGATTAATCCCAGTCAGCCACCATTTCCCTGAATTCTTTCATATTCTGAAGATCCAGTCTTTTCGGAGTTATTTTTTTGAATTCAGCTTCAAGCCAGGAGGCAATAATTCCTGCTTCCTCCCTGTCACTCATCTGACCAAGAGTCTTGTTTGTATAGACGGGAGAATATCCAGTCCCGATTATATGCTCATAAACACTCATTCTTTCAAACTCGTCTTTTGCCTTGCTGTAATCCTTTTCCATTTTGTCGAACTGCTTTTTTCTCTTGTCTGCGTTCCATTTTCTGTCCCAAAGCATTTCTGCAAGACTCTTAAAATAGGTAATCTTGAGTTCGGGGTTTTTCCAGAGATCAATCGCCCTTCTTGCAAAACTTATTGCTACAGACTTGTCTCCGAACGAAATAGGCCAGCCCGGAAGCAGATAATATAGCCGGGAAAGAACATAAAATGCATCCGGATAATTCCTGTCATAGGAAATAACAGTCAGCAGATCTTCTTTCATCGGTTTTGCTTTGGCAAGTGAGTTCAGAACACCTTTTATTTCACCTTCGCGGCCCAGATTGGAAAGTCTCCAGTAATAAGCATCGGCACCAGGATTAAGCTCAATAGCCTTGTTTGCCCATTCCTGGCCCTGTTTATACATATCAATCAATTCGTCCTTGTCTGCCCCTTCATCCTCCAAATCGTCGCCGATATAAAGCTGGAACCTGGCCATCAACCAGTAAAGCTGTGCCTGTTCCGCTTTGCTCAAAGAGCCGGACATTGCGGACTTTACCAGATCAAGTCCCTTTACGAAATCCTGCTTTTCAAAAAGGGATTCCGCTTCTTTTATAATATCATCAGCAAAAGCGGAGATTCCCGCAATCATGAAAATAATTACCGCAATAAATAGTTTTTTCAAATCAAGCCTCCTGTGATTCAAAGCGCTGGTATTAATATTAGTTTCAGGCGGTTGATCTGTCAAATGTAATATTTTACTTAACAGACCCATTGAAAAAATTTCTCACAGAGCCCGCAGAGGCACAGAGAGTTTTGGTTAAATATGGAATTGTTCCGTATTCTATCTGTATATATGATATTGGTGTAAATACCTCTCAGTTCTGGCTTTTAAGCAGATTTACCATATCAGGGTCTTTTTTGGCATATTCTCTCAGGTCCGGTTTCATGGCACAG
>CAZKOK010000621.1:0-1169 GCA_964554355.1 uncultured Spirochaetia bacterium
AGGAATTATTTTTCACTTTCCTTCAACCAGATTATTTCGAAATTCGGTTTTTCTGCCGAAGCCGGAATCAAGATTGATGTCGACAGGCTTGAAGGATCAAATAATTATGAACAGAATTATTCGCTTTCATCCCAATTCTATCTTAACAATTACCTGACATTCAGCCTTGGAATTAATTCATTCATCAATGACCCCCCGCAGGCAAATCTTATAGACCGTTATTTATGGTCGGCAGGGACAGAATATAAAGCCGAAGATATTATTCTGTTCCTCAATCTGTACAATAATTTTTATTTTTATGATGAGGATTTTTATTATACAGACTTTCAGACAGATACTGGTCTGAAATTCGACTTTAATGATGAAAACAGGTTAGAAGCAAAACTCTCATTTTATTTTCCTGTCGATTCTCCGCCGGAAGTATCGCCTGAAGTCAGGTTTGAAATAAACTATAATCATCCTTTTGATATACCGTTGTCCAGAAAGAAAGGAGTTAATTCACTTATCGGATATATATATGATTCAGCAACCGGTAATCCGTTTCCCAATATTATTGCCAGAATTAAAGACCAGGTTGTCGTAACAAACAGTAATGGAAAGTTTGCTATGGGCAGCCTTGCCCCCGGGAATTATTATCTTGAACTTAACAGTAAAATAAGCGGCCTTCCGCTTGTTCCTGACACAAAACTTCCTATTATGGTAGAAATCAGGGAAGGTGAAGACACAAATATTGAAATCGGTCTTTTATTAAGCTGTGTGGTTGAAGGGCAGATTGACCTGTATGAAGTACCGGAATCAAAACAGGGACTTATGCGGCCGGGAATGGCTTCTCTTTCACCGGATGACTCTGCCAGGATTTCCGAGGAAGACATGATTCTTTCCGGCGGATATCCCAATGTAATTATCACGCTTTCACGTGACGATGAAGTACGCAGAATCGTAACGAGCCATAAAGGATATTTCAGTTTTCGGGACTTGAGGCCCGGAAAATGGATCCTGACTGCTGATGAATATTCGCTTGAGGGGAATCAGTATTTCAAGCAGTCCAGGTTCATACTGGATATTTCCCCGGGGAAAAAGGAATTCATAACTCTTGAAGTTTTTCCCAAAAAAGCCGTTCTTACAAATGTAATAAAAGGAGGTACTCTGTCTCTTGTATCCGATATATC
>CAZKOK010000621.1:1179-2437 GCA_964554355.1 uncultured Spirochaetia bacterium
AATATGAAAGAAGATGTATTGTTGACTTTGATGCAACTGAAAATGTTCTAAAAATTGAAAGCATCGAACCTGTGGATAATAGCGGTCTTGAAGATGATGCAGAAATCAACGAGATAATCAATCGCATTCAGTCCGAAAATGAAAAAAACGGCGGAGGAAACAGTTATCTTGATAATCTTGATTTTCCCATCCTGGATGACAGGGAGTTTTACGTGTTTTCAGAGAATGTCGAAAGGATAAAATTTTCAATTAATAAAGATGCTCCCAAACTTATGGGTATTGAATGGGCGAGTTCGCTTGAAGAGACCGGGAAACTCCTGAAGGCACATGGACGGGAATTGTCCCCGATGGTACTTGTTGAAAACTATAATGACCAGATCGATAAAATCGTTATCGAAGCCGAATTTCTTGATGTCAAAAATAATGCTATTGTCCGTTATGTTTCAAGCGGAATTAATCCATATGATCTGAACAGCACAAATTCCTTTATTTTTTACAATCCTAACGGAAACGAAAAGGACCTCTACCTTATCGGCATTGAAGTCATATACAGCACGAAGCAGGAATTCAATAATGATATCAATTTGGATCAGATATACAATGAAATGGTTGATCTGTTCATTTCCAAGTGGAATATATCGGTATCTGAAGAAAAAAAAGATGAAATAAAAAAATCCGGAAATTTTGAAACGGAAGTCAAAGATATTATAATTAAATATGAATTGTCCGAAAAAGACGGAAGCATAACAGTATCATATTTTAACGATGCAATGAGACGTTATATAAAAAGCGGATTTTTCATCAGATAAGGATTTGATGACAATGAAAAAAATGATTAGCGGATTTACCTTGTTTATTTTATTGATTTCTTCGTTGTGTTCATGTACTGATGATGTCACTGTCAATAATCTGATTGATGCCGTAAACAACAATAATATCGTTATGGTCAAAAGGCTTGTTGAACAGGGAGCTGATATTCAGAAGGAGAACAGTACAGGGGATTCAGCTGTGATTGTTGCAGTCAGAAACGGCTCGCTTGATATGCTTAAGTATTTTGCAGAAACAATTCCTTCAGATGAACAGAAGACCGAACTCGCAACAGTTTCATTTTTTATTGAATACATTGATCAGAATATCAAGCCAATAGACCATGATAAAGAAAACAGGCTGTATACTGATTCACTTGTGGATAAACTTAATTTACACATTGATGATCTGGAAAAGAAATTTACGGATCTATACAATCGTCTTGATAAAA
>CAZKOK010000622.1:0-2436 GCA_964554355.1 uncultured Spirochaetia bacterium
AATTTCCAGTGCCCGCGGGTCTCCAGTCAGGGAATAATCCATGGCCATTCTCCACGGGACCCTGACCGCATCGTAATAATAATTCATACTCTGCCTGTCAAGGCCTTCAACAAATTCAAGAGTTCCTGAACCGTTTTTATCCAGACTCATATCAAGATAAAGGGGATACGGATTTCCATCAGGATCATACTGCACCAGTTCATTGGTATAATACCTTCTGTCACTGTTATCATCCGGGCGCAGCGGAACTATCCACTGGGTATCCACCCAATCCGGGAAAAGACCCCCATGATTGTAGGAGAATTCTGAAATCTCAAGCATTTCGTGATACATATTCTGAATCAGGTTTTCGGCAGCAGCCGAAGCCGTACATTCATAATTATCACCAGTCAGCCCCCAGTCATCTGAAATAAGATTCAGGGTGATATTCTCCCTGAAATCATTCGGATGGCTGTCTATATATTTGATAAACATTTTAAACCAGGAAGGTACAAAGTAGCAGGGGTTCCATCCCTTTTTTCCGCCCCACAGGTTTCCGGCTTTCAGCCAGAAATTATTGTAGAGAATTCCATCGTCATCTTCAACATATTCAATATCCCAGGCCAGTACGGATCTGATATATTCAACTGCATACTGATGATAATTGTACCGGCCGTTGTCCCATTTCTGGGCAGCCATTACCATGGAAGCGGCGATATCAAGATCGGCATCGGTGGCGCTTGAGCGTTTCCTCCTGTCGTTGCGGCAGGCCCTGAGATATACCACGCCGTTCGGTTCAGGTTTTGCATTCTTCTGTTCATCAGTAAGGTCATTTTCGAGCACATAAACCGGATTATCCGGGTTTGCGATATACATCCGGCCCAGATTATCACAGTTGATCTTTATGAGGACATATTCATCTTTTTCGAAAGCAGCAGTAGGTATATTGAATTCGTTTGTTTCAACATTATCTGCAGTCATCATCCAGTGCATCAGGCCCAGGTAGCCGTAACGGTCCTTGTCTGAATGCTGCAGAACATAACTGAAAAGCTGATCGAATGTTTCACGATCATCAAAATATACTGCCAACAGCATCGCATAGGCCTGTCCTTCGGACACGGTATCATAATTGGATGCCGCATCCCTTTTTACCCGCAGATTGCCCGGTCCGCCAGCGCCTTCAGATGTAAGATAATATGATTTCCAGTAATCATACTCTATTTTCAATATCCCGAAAGTTTTGTCATATGACCAGGGAGACGCGGATTTTATTCCATACGGATAACGCATGTATGTCGACGCATCCTGGGTCACCATTCCTTTCGTGCCTGCTGAGGCGATTCCGCCAAGTGTGCCGGCGGCGTCTTTCGGCCCTGCTCCCGGAAAGGAACAGGCCAGCATCAGCATCGCGCACACAACGTACGTAACAATTTTTTTCATAAACACTCCTTCTGTTATTGGAACCGCTTCTGCAGTTCCTGTTTTTTTGATTTCCCGGTCTTTTCGGCTGTTCAGGGGATAACCGAAGAAAACATAACCGGACCGGGCAGCAGATTTTGTGAATATGACATAGGTTGGTTGATTAGAGCAATTCACGATTTACCGTGACAGCCAGCCGTGACAAATGTCACGTGAAATGTCTGCAAACCGTTTTTTTATCTGTTTATAATATGCAACAATTCGGTTTTGTTCTGGATGTTGCATTTTTTAAATATCCGCTTTCTGTATGTTTCAACAGTATTCTCCGAAATATTGAGTTCTGCAGCTATTTCCTTATACTGCAGTCCTCTGTTAATAAGATCAGCCACCTGTATTTCTCTTCGCGACATATTGAAGAGGTTGATAAAGCTGCGGTGTTTTTTGTCCGCATTACCGCATGAATCCTGGGAATTGCCAAATCCAGCCTGCTTTTTCTTTCCGGAAATTACCGAGGAAAGGTTCTCATGTATTTCTTCAAGCAATGACAGATTCAATTCTTTCCTGTAAGTCAGAATAGAATCTATCTTGGCCAGAAGGATTTGAATCGAGAAGGGCTTTTTTATAAAATCGACAGCTCCGCTTTTTAATAATTCCAGTTCATCATCTGCGCATTCCTTTGCGGTTAGAAAAATAAAAGGCACTGAATTATACTGATTATATGAAGTGATTTCATAATAAAATTCCTGCCCGTCCATTTCATCCATCATAATGTCCGATATTATCAGATCCGGAACAGGAATTTCCTGAATCAGTTCAAGGGCCGCTCTGCCGTTTTCTGCCCCGAAAAAATTGTAGGACTTGTTCAGATTTTCCTGCAGGAAAGCCCGCATGTCAGCATTATCTTCAACAACAAGAATTGCCGGCCTGTTTTCTATAAATTCAGGATCAGAATTCACATTCTGCCTTACGGAAAAATCTGACAGAAACCCGGGAAAATCAATCTCAGATGTCTTTTCCGGAATTTGATTAATTCCCTGC
>CAZKOK010000623.1:0-2417 GCA_964554355.1 uncultured Spirochaetia bacterium
GCGCAATTTTGAAAAAAAGGAAATGCCTGACCTGATCGAAGATATTGCTGAAAACCGGGGAAAAATCAGCATACATACCAGAGTATATCTTTATTATACATTGGCCGGATATCTGGATAGAAAGGATGATTTTCTTAAAATATGGTCGGCTGTCGACTCATTTTCATATAACTGCAAACAGGAACTGCCCGGGATAAATATACCCGTACTGATACTTACCCCTGAAAAGAACCCGCAGGCCGCAGGCCAGGCAAAAACAATGTTTAAACTGATTCCGGATTCAGAACTGATGATTGTTCCGGATGCGGGACATTTTGCCATGCTGGATAATCCTGAAGAATATAACAGTATTATTCTGGATTTTCTTGAGAAACATAATCTCTGATTATCAGGTCTTCCGGTTATTCAAAAAATACAAGCTTTGGGGTATCAGGTAATCGGGTCTTGACAAGCACTGATAAATATCCTAAATTGCTTCCACTATGTACAGTTTCATATTTGTTTATGATTGCGGTGATGATGATTCTCTCAAAAAACGGGCCGCTCTGGTGTTCCGGGTTTAACTGTGCATTGTAGTTAATTCGTAATCAGGACGCGGCAGAAGCCGCGTCTTTTTTTATGCCTGTGCATGAATAATTTCCGGAAAAAAAAACCACTTCGCGCGGAGGGAAAGAAGAGGAAAAAACAATGATTGACGTAAAAACACTCAAAGAACTCAGGGACCGGTCAGGTGCCGGTCTGCAGGACTGCAAGAATTCCCTGGAGATGTTCAGGGGGGATATGGAAAAGGCATTCGAACATCTCCGTAATGCCGGAATGATTAATCTGTCATCCCGGGATGAGCGTGAAAACAATGAAGGTATTGTGTTTCAGGCTTTGGCGGGGAAAAAAGCTGTAATGATCCATCTAGCATGTGAAACGGATTTTGCGGCAAACTCCGGACAGTTCAGGGAAGCAGGGGAAAAAATGGTTAACATCTGTCTTGACGTGGATTCACGGGAAGAATCGGAAAAACAATGCCTGGGAGCTGTCACTGAACTTAAGCTGCTTCTTCACGAGAATCTGGAACTGAAAGGACTTGTAATATTCTGCGCCCGCGATGATGAAAAACTGTTTATGTACAGTCATCATACCCAAAAAGCCGGAAGTCTGATAAAATTCAGCCATTCAGGGACTGAAAACAGTGAAATCGAGGACTTTATACTTGATCTGGCGCTGCATGTGGCTGCGCAAAAACCGCGCTATATCTCTGAAGACAGGATAAGCCGGGACGAGTATGAAAAACTCGCCGATGAATGCAGCCTGGATTTTAAAAAACTCGGAAAACCTGATAAAATGCGACAAAAAATTACAGAAGGCATGGTACGGAAAAAACTCAGGCAGCTGGTCCTTTTTAATCAGGCCTATATTAAAGATGAAAATGTCTCAGTCAGGGATTATATTGACAATTTCAGGCAGAAAACAGGTATTACTGTACGGATAATTGATGCAGCCTGGCTTTCTGTGACCTGATTTGTTTTCAGCTGTCAGCCGGTGTGCTTTGCTCAATTGGCCGGCTGATCAGCTGTTCAATTTTAAAAATTTCAAATATTAAAATAAGTCTGTATTATATTGGATTAGTGCTGATTCTATTGTTATAATTATAGATGAAAAGCGTCTATGGAATTGAAAAAACTGACATTTTTGACATTCGGACTCATCATTCTCTCTATTCTGCTGATATCAATATTATCAGTCTGGGCAGTCAATGAAGTTTTCCTGATAAACAGGACCTCCCGGACCGGACTTGTTATGATAGGGAGTCTGCGTAAAATTCAGGGAGAAACGAATGATCTTCTCATTACCGAGGATCTGGATATTTCATATCTTCACTGGCTTGAATCTGTTGAGGATTTCGGGAAAGCGCTTGATGATTTTTACAATTCACCCAGGCTTGATGCTCTCCTGAAAGATGAATCCATAAATACAAATTTCCAGGCATTCAAAATATTAACCGAAAGAGCTCTTGCCAGCATCGATAATATCAATTCAGAGTATCTGGAACTCAAGGATCTGTCAGATAATGAGAACATCGGTTTGTATATCAATTCCGGTTATGCTAAAAATGAGAAAATCAGGGAAATCGCCGACAGTTTCCGGGAGGCCGGCACATATTTTTCAACAACCTATGAAAATACAATTTTCCCTCTGGTAAGTTCCCTCGAGACGAAAAGTCTTGATGTTCAGAAACAGATAATTGTAGTTGCCGGTATTATAGCTGGCGTAATTATTATTCTGACAACAATTTCGATTTTTCTGATACGAAAAGAAGAGAACAGGATAAAAGATGAAAGACTGAATATCGAAATGCAGATGAACAAGTTCGAGCTGCTTAAATATTTTGCCGGAGGAATTGCCCATGATTTTAACAATTATCT
>CAZKOK010000624.1:0-2412 GCA_964554355.1 uncultured Spirochaetia bacterium
GATAAAATTAATTCTGTCTAGGCCAGCTTTGAATTGTCAGTTTCACTTGGCCGTGATTAGCGACAATTATTTTTCCTGTTTCAACGACAATTATAATTCCCGTTTTCAATCTGTCAATAATTAAATCTCAGGGAGGATCCCCGGGATAATATCCTGTTCTTCCATTAGTCAGATATTGGTCTCTCAGTATCCGGCTTATGGCTGCTGTTGAAGGGATTTTATCAATCTCCATATTAAGCATTTCTTTCTGTATTGCAGCCGGACCGCATTTTTTACCTTTATTATACAAATCCATTCGAACATAAGTTACATGCAGAATTATCTGTTCCTGCGGTGAATAATCTTTTATATCTTTGACCTTAAGAGGGTCAATATATTTATTTCTCATTTTTCTTCTCCTTCTTTGCCTGCTCCAGTCTGTAGCTGGGTAGATTAAGTTCAAGGATCATGCTGTGATGCACAAGTCGGTCAATAGCGGCCGCAGTTGTCATAGGGTCCTTGAATATTTTTTCCCATTCCGAGAACGGAAGGTTGCTGGTAATCAGAGTGCTGGCTTTTTCGTACCTGTCAGCCAGAAGAGTAAAAAGAACTTCCATTTCTTCACGGCTTTGCTGGACATAGCCGATATCATCAATGATAAGGGCATCAAACTTGCTGAGTTTTCTAAGAAACTTCGGCAGCTCCAATTCTCTCTTGGCAATCAGAAGTTCCTGTACAAGAATTTCACAATTCCTGAATAGAACTCTTTTCCCTTTCAGAATCAGTTCATATCCAAGAGCGCAGATAGTATGTGTTTTGCCGCTTCCAGGATTACCGAAAACCAATACGTTTTCACAGCGGTCTGTAAATGAACCTTCAATTAACGCGTCAATCTGCTGGTTCAGGGATCTGGAAAATCTTTTCCGGTCCAGGGTTGAAAATGTTTTATCCAAAGGCAGCTTTGATCCATGCAGCAATATTTTTATTTTTCGTTCCCGGCGCTCCTGATGTTCAAGACTGACCAGCTCAAAAAGATATTGTTCATAACTCCATGATTCCTTCCCAGCTGTCTTTGCTGTTTCCTTGAAGTGCTCAAGTATTACTGTCAGTTTCATCAGCTTCAGACATTCTTTTAGTTCATTGATATGCATGCTGCCTCCTTTGATGCAATCAGGCTGTCATAATCATTAAGATCTACGGCAGGAATCTGTATGTCAGGTTTTTTTGGCTGTTTATCCTGTTTCAGGTCAGAATAGACCTCGTTAACTGCTTCAGAATCAATTATTCTTGTTCCTGTATGGATCAGGATACGAATAGCTTCATCTACAAGACTCTCACTTTCTTTTGCCGACAGATTCAGTATTTTCAGATATTCTTTTGCTGCATTTCGTGGGGATTTTATGTTCATCAGCCCGTCATAAGCCATCCGGAACCTTGTGGTGGGAAACATATCCTGTTTATATTTGTAATTTTCAAATGCTCCAGGCTTTTTAAGCAGGCTGTCTATGACATGGCGATACTGAATAAAGTGATTTCTTTCCCCTCTCAGACGAGGGATCCGTTCCAGCTGTTTCTGCGCGTACAATACATCCAGATATTCGGCATGTACCTTTACATTCACCCATTCGCCGATCAGTCTGCTGTTTACTGAATATGTATTGTGTTTAATGTTAATGGTGGAATGCGGACTTACCCGGATCCTGATTGAAGTAAAACCGTCAAGTTTTCTGCCGGGCAACGGCCCGAGCTTTGTCATTTCAAGCTCAAGAAGTTTCTTTCTGCCCGCATTTCTCCGCTTAAGCAGTTTGCGCAGGAACAGCTCATATTCTTCCCTGCATAAGAAATTGCGCGATCCACGCAGCAGAAGCTCCTGATCAACCGCGTTTTTAAATCTGTTGTGGGACTGCTCGACATCGCCGTTTTCATTTCCGTTTCCGGGATTTATTTTCATAGGGGTAATGCGGTAGTGTTTCATCAATGCTGAATATCTCTGGGTGAACTCTTCCGGATTACACTCCTTGTTTACAGCTGCACTCAAACCGTCTGTCTGATGTCTTTCCGGTACGCCACCAAGTTCCCATATCGCCGACTGAAATCCTTCACTGAGGCTTTCAAAGCTTTCAGAAAAGCAAATACTTACAGTTTCCCAGTTTGATTTCGTCAAAACAAAATGATAAAGTAAATGCGGGAAAGAAATATTTCCTATTGTGATTCCCAGTTCTTCCATATGGGTAAAGTCTGATTGGCTCAACCTTCCCGGATGATGGTCCTGGGGAAACATTACATCTTTCGGAGGGCCCGCCAAGGCCCTCCATCTTTTTATTTTCCGCTGTAGTGTCCTGAGCTGCCCATCCTGATATTTCCCGGGATTTTCTCTCTGCAGGTACTGGAAAATCGTCAATGCTTCCAGTCTCGGCGCATTCTCAAGTAATT
>CAZKOK010000625.1:0-2408 GCA_964554355.1 uncultured Spirochaetia bacterium
CTATCTGTCCGGCATCTGAAAGAATAAGCCATTCTCCTGCCGAAGGTCCTGTATTGGCAGCGAATTTTATTATGTCTTTTTCATTTTCATCTTTTACGGAATATATGATATCAATATCTCCGTCATTATCAAAATCGAACAATTGATAATCAGTCGTTGTTTCCATATCAATTTCGGCTGTTTCCAGAATCAGCAGACCATTATTATCGAGTCCTTTGTTCAATATAAAAACAGGTCTCTCCCGGGTCCTGACGAATACATCCAGCGTTCCGTTACTGTCCATATCAGCAAGGGTCAGCGGAGACCTTTCGTCCAGATCGGCAGTCAGCTTGTCATATACTTTGTCAAATTTCCACATTATGCCGTCAGTGCCCCTGTTAAGAAACATCCTGATATGGTGTTTGTAATTTCTATCCAGACCGGCGATCATAATATCCATCTTTCCGTCATTATTGAAATCCCCGCTTTCTATTGATGCCATTTTCAACGGGTCCAGGTTTGTGGGGATCCTGTCGAATTTCCAGCCGCCGGATCCGTCAGGTCCGTTGTTTATGTACAGATAGCACAATGGGAAAAATCCTGTCTCCCCGCCGATAACAATATCAAGGTCATTATCATTATCGATATCAACCCATTCGGCCATCGGGTCTTCAATCAGCGGGAATCCTTTTATCAGTCTGGCGGCAGACTGATAAACCGGAAAAGTCTTTGAATTTACAGAGATTGATCCCGAACGTTTGTTTCCGCTGCTGTTTTCATTAACAGAATAAATCAGTGTTCCGTGCCCGGTGCCTGAATCTGCCGAAGATATTGTTATCCATGACGGATCATTTGATACAGCATTCCAGGAAATTTCTCTTTCTGTACGGATATCTATTGTTCCGCCTTCCATATTCTGGTTATGATAACGTTCCTGCGGTTTCAGCATCAGGAATGATGAATCATCGCCAAGCCTTAGTGAAGGGTCCCCGAGTATATTGAATCTGTGATTGGATATTGACTCCTGGGCCGCATAACCGACCGGGGCATTCTCGCCAAACAGCGCGGTTGCGTAATTTTCTATTGCAGTTATAAGCTGTCCGTAATCCCTCGTAGGAGCGACAGCGGCTATCGCCCCGTTGGATAATACTGCATATGCCAGGTTTTCTTTATTTTCGGGCTTTCCGGTGCTGCATGAACAGAACAGGACCATGGCCGGATAATCATCATCCAAATCAGGGGTCATGCTGATGCTCAGAACATCCGTGGCATGATCGGGACAGCCGTGCCCGTGAAGGATGACTGCGCCGAACTGTTCCGCGGCCGGATTATCAGGATCAGGTTTGCACCAGGCTTTTCTGACGTTTTCATAAGTGCAGGGGTCGTCTTCCGGACCGACGCCGTAATCAAGTTCGTATATCCTGTAAGAATCATAACCGTTCGGAACAAGGCTGTTTTCCTTTATCCTTTCGGCCATCATGTACATTATATCAGTTTCCGGCTTCGCTTCTTCAAAAGGATTAATGGGAAGAAACACATTATTTCTCCAGGCTGTATCCGCGGGATCGGCCGTAATGTAAGCGCTGGTCTTGTTGAGGATACTGTCCAGCACTTCCGATCCGACATAGCCGTTTTCAGGATCATCCGGATAAACCGGGATTCTGCCTACGACAATATCGAAATATCCGTCATCCGTAAGTTCGGCATAATAACGATCGTTCGGCACGCTAAAACTTCCCATATACATCGGAACATCACCTTTTTCGGTATCGGGATTTCCGATCAGCAGCACGTATTCTATATTCCAGCTCAGCCAGTAATCCTTGAGCCAGTTGCGAATTTTTTCCTGAGTTGTGTCTCCGGGAATGCCCATGCCTTCCAGCGGCTGGATAGATACATCATACCCCTGACCTTGTTTGACTTCGCAGAAATGGTTGATTGCATCTGAACTGTTTGTGATTATGTCCTCAGTAGTTATAATTACATATCCTGTGGATGGTCCTGTCTCGTCTGCCGCAGCGGGCGCAGCCGGATATAACCCGGCCATATCATCATAATTCCCGGCAATTTTCATTACCCTTTCTGCACCGATATAATCGGCCGAAACGGACCGGCCGGCAGCGGATAACGCCGAAATACTGTTTTTGTACCAGGATAAACAGATCTCTCCGCCTGACAGCCTGACAAGGCTTTTTTCTGCCGGATTATACCTGACCAGGCAGACAGTAACAGTTGCAAGGCAGTAGGAGCGGAGGTATCCCTTTTTTATTTCTACGGTATTTTTTTCCGGAAAAAAAGCATATCCTGAGTAGATTTCCGTGTCCCTGCCGTCAATGATCCTTTTTTCTTCAGGCCATATTTCTATTATTTTTCCATCATCATAGAATAATTCAGGACCTGCTGGTCTGATTT
The DNA here is from genome assembly GCA_964554355.1 of uncultured Spirochaetia bacterium. GTDB lineage: Bacteria > Spirochaetota > Spirochaetia > CAZKOK01 > CAZKOK01 > CAZKOK01. Next base: position 2,392 of record CAZKOK010000625.1, read on the forward strand.
GATGTTCACCCTCAATC
>CAZKOK010000626.1:0-2383 GCA_964554355.1 uncultured Spirochaetia bacterium
GTCATTAATCCTCAGCGATAATGCTGAGGATGATGCACATACTATGTGTGTTATTGGACCTGAGAAAGACTTTTTAATCGCCTATCTACCCCTGGGCAAACCGATTAAGCTTGATATATCAGGAATGAATGCTGAAAAAGTAATTGCCTACTGGTACAATCCCAGGTCTGGAAAGGGGAAAAAAATCAGAAGCTACAATACAAATGATAAACCGGAATTTAAACCATGGTCCAGAGGGAAGGGAAGTGATTTTATTCTGGTTGTAATCAACGAGAAAAATAATTACTCTTTCCCCTGGTGAGCTCAGATATGAAAACTATGGAAAAGCCGCGTGTAATCATTTCCACAGATATTCCGCCGCTGGATGTAATTCCTGTCAGAGCTGTCAGGCCGGGAGACCCTCCCGAAAAGTGTTCTGATCCTGACGATATACAGTCGATGATACGCTTTCTTCTTTACTCGAACGAACTGGAAGGGCTTATCGCATCTGCCGGAACATTCGCCAATATCGCCAGAAAACAGAACATCCTTGATTTGCTGGATCTGTACGAACAGGTATACTACAATTTAATCAGGCACGATCCGGATTACCCCACTGCCGGGAAACTTCGTTCATTAACCTGGCAGGGGATGGATGGAGCAATCGGTACAAAAGACTTCGGCGATGGCATTTTTAAGCCGCTGGACACTCTTATCGGCAAAGAACATGATACGGAAGCTTCCGAAGCTATAATTAGTGTAGTGGACAAGTCTGATCCGCGTCCGGTCTGGGTCTGCTTCTGGGGTGGATCACGCGAACTGGCCCAGAGTATCTGGAAAGTTAAACATACAAGAACACCGGAAGGGCTTGAGTTATTTCTAAGCAAACTTAGAATTTATATGATTGTAAAACAGGATTACACCGCAGACTGGCTTCTTTATAATTTCCCTGAGTTATTTATAATTCTATCCGAACACAATTACATGTGTATGTTCTGGGATTCAGAGGGGTCAAATCATGATATTGCGAATCTGGAATGGGTGAATAAAAACATTCGCCAGAACCACGGTCCATTAGGAGCTGCTTATCCTAGAAGCGGTTGGGACCCTGCTGTACCGGGAGTATGGGAAGGGGATACCCCTTCATATCTTCACCTAATAAGTTCTCTACGCGGAGTAAATGACCCCGAAAAACCGGACCAGAACGGCTGGGGTGGAAAATTTATCCAACCGGATTTAGTCAGGAATCACTGGTTTGACGATCCGGCCGGAAAGGAAACTGTTTTTAAATGGCGGGTTGATTTTCAGAAAGAATTCATGGAGCGTGCCGACAGGATGCTTCCATAAAATAAGCTTCTTAATTGATAACAGTATACAAGTTTGTATTAATTCTCCGGTAAAGACCTTTGTAACAGACACCAGGTTGCTTATTGCTTTACATAACCTGACAAAACTGTTTCCTTTTCATAAGATCTGTTAATTACCTGTCTGTAAATTAAAAATGAAACGAACTTCGTTTTTAACATTTTCCAGTCTGCAGCTTCCTCCATGAGCTTCAATAATTCTTTTGGCAATTGACAGACCCAGCCCATGTCCGCTTTTTTCCCTGTTGCGGGAAATATCTACACTGTAGAAAGGCTGAAAAACCTTTTCCAGTTCATCATCCGGAATATGCGGTCCCGAATTATAGATGGCGATTTCCAGGGTTGAGCCGGAATATACGGCAGTAAGTTCTATTGTTCCTTTTTCCGGACAATGGCGAACCGCGTTACTGATAACATTATCAAAGACCAGTGTAATTTTTTGAAGATCCGCTCTGATGTGAAGATCTTCTGACCCTGTAATATTATCGGTTAAATTACAGGTGATTTTTTTCTCATGGAATGCAGGTTTAAACCTGGCTATACATTCAGAAAAAAGCGCATCCGCGGATTAAGCCGACAGGCGTTTTGAAATCATGAGAGACAGCTGCAAACAGACGTTTCTGGTTTTCGATTTCTTCTGTAAGCAATTCGTTGCTTTCCTGTAATTTTGTTATTGATGTATCAAGTTTTTCGGCAATGGTGTTTATGCTGGTACCCAGGCTTCCCGATTCATCTTTTGATTTTTTATCCAAAACGACAAAAAGTTTTTTATCTGCATTAAGTGTGTGCAAATTATCCTCTATATAAGTAATCTGTTCTTTCGAAAGCAGAAAATTTTTGTTTGCTGCGTATTCAGGTGAAGAGAAGATAACAGGATATTTCCGTTTTCATCGCTAAGAATTATCTTCCAGCCTTTTTCGGAACTGATTGCCCGAAACTGTTCCAGAAGCAGTTCTCTGTTTTTAATGCGGGCATCTATTATTTCTTCTGCTGTCACTAAAAATTGTGCATGAGTTTTGTGAATAAAATAATATTCGAGC
>CAZKOK010000627.1:0-2383 GCA_964554355.1 uncultured Spirochaetia bacterium
TAGTTTTTGCAGCCGCAAACCTGCTCCTTCTTTTTGTTCCTGTCATTTTTAATGGAAAAGCGGTGTTTGATTTTGAAGGTAGGGAGGCCCTGTTCTACGGATCCGCGGGCTGGGCTGTCGGCCTGCTGATTCATGGTATTGCTGTTCTGGTATACCGGATCATTAAGCGGTCCAGGTAGCTTCCTGAATGCACAGAAAGATTATCTCTGTTTTCAATGGAGTATATATTCGATTTACGTTTTACTGCTGTTACGCTTCAGCATTTTCCCTGCAAGTCCCGCATGCAGTTTACAGACAGCGCGGAACAGGTGCAGTGATACAAAAATCAGCGGTACCCCGGCTATCGGCCCGACGGCCAGGAACAGCGGATATTTGTTGATAAAATCCTTCCCGTATTTTATGTAATTTGTAACCTTTCCGAATACAAGCGGGGTTAAAGGAAAAAGTGTCAGGTAAACTGATAATGAAGTGAACGCTGTTACAATTCCGAATGTCAGTGTGGAAAGAACAAGCTTTACAGTAAAATACACGGGACCTTTCCAGAGAAGCCGGTCGGTAACAGCAGATTTAATCCAGCCTTTTTGTTCCTTTCCGCCTGTCCCGCGTTCAGCTGCGGGAAGACTGTATCCGAGAATTCCCGATACCATTTTCTGCTCCAGCCTCATCATTGCATACCCCAGCATAAGCGATGCGGAAAGTATCAGAAATCCGATTCCGGCCGGAATCGTCCCTGCACCGACACAGATTCCTGTAATCAGAAAAACAAAATAAATAATTGAAAGCGGGAATATTATAAAAAGATATAGTATGTTTTTATATGACTGCGCCTTTCCGGCAATGCTGAAAATTTTTCCTGCTTTTTCCTTCACAGATAAATCTCCATCTATTGTTTTGTAATAATATAATGATAAATACCAATATTACATAGAAATTTATTCGGATCCTTCAAGGGGATTTACTACCCTGCCCATGAAAAGGATACCGTTATAGACATTTTCCTTTATCAGGAAAATGAAAGGATGATCGGCCACGAATGTCATCGGCGCCCCCGACTTTTTGGCCCCGTTGCCGTTGTGCACCAGTATTCCGGAATGATTTACTGCACAGTTTTCATTATGGTCAATCTCAAGAAACCATACACATGTCTTTGCCTGCACGGAATTTACACCTGTTACAGAAACTATCTTCCCGGAAATCGTCTGCAGAAGATCACCAGGAACCAGGTCTCTTGCCTGTACCCACCTGCCATCTGTCATACCATCGTTTATATAAGGCTGTTCCTGCGGACCGGGCCGCTTTGATAAATCCGGTCCGTCCTTTACATAAAAAATCTGGGTACCGGTCGATACTATCTGTTCATTACCATAATCTACTGTAATCATATCGCCTGCATAATTATATGACTGCCCTAAATTTACCGTATCCGTCTCCCAGGAATGTGTGCTGAAATTACAGGAAAGCACTTTATCGCCGGATCTGATATCTTCAATTGCCTTTAATCCGGAAGGGGTATGGACAAGAGTTCCCGCAGGAAAACAGCCGACCGCAGTTGCTGCTGCAGCTTCTGTCCCCTGTTCATCAACCCTGATTACGGCTGCATGCTCTGCAGCATCTATGAAAAGAAAATTTTTTCTGCCGTCAATGCCGGAAAAATCAGCCTTCCCTTTGGTTAATGCTGTTTCCAATCCAGTTTCCCGCAGGTATTGCCTGAATTTTCCCATCCTGTATGAAAATCCGAACTTCGGAATATAAATCACAAGGTCCTCATACTTCAGATCATTTATCCTCTGCCCGAACAATCCGTCTTCAGATTTATAAACGATATCAGACGGATCAATATCTTTGCCCGAAAGGATAAATACCATTGACAGGTCCCCGCCCGAATAGGGAAGTTCCAGTATTTCATATTCAGGATACCAGCCATATTTTACAGCTGTTTCCAGTTCCATCATCGGTACAGGATAGATTGTCTCATTGTTCTCCTGAAACGGCATTTCTCTGGTATCCTCTTTGTTAAAAATGTTCTGCCAGATACCCTTGAAATAGATCGTATTGCCGATAAGCCATTTGGCCGTCGGTAAAAAAGGCTCCTCAAGAAGTTTTGTAATAAGCCCCTCGGTTTTATTCTTTACCCATTCATTAATCATTTCCTGCGCAGCAACAGGGTCTGTTTTGAAAGGCACCATCTGAACTTCCGAATTATAATAATCAGCAAGCAGTGTTTTAAATTCTTCAAGCACAGGATAGGTTTTTTCAACCCAGATGGTATTGCTGATATTCAGAATATTCTGATCTTTTTCCTCCAGCACTTTGAGGAATGCAAGATAATCTGAAAATGCCTGATGCAGTTTTTCATCAGGAAAATTGAAATTCAATACTGAAG
>CAZKOK010000628.1:0-2379 GCA_964554355.1 uncultured Spirochaetia bacterium
TCTCCTCCAATCATCCCCGCCCCGCTGGTATATATATTTCCATATTTGTCCATGACAGAGCTTCATGTTTGTTTTTAAGGTCCTTCAGCCAGGTTAGAAGAGTACAGGTTATTCCGGAGGAACCGAATTCCATTATTCTGACTTTGGCCTCTTTTTTCAGATCGGTATATTCATTTTTTGATGCGACTTTTAAAAGTACCTTTTCAACCTTTTCAAGGTCCGAACTGTAGGCAACATCCACGGTGTTTTTGATTATTATTTCCTTGTCATTGTATGTGTAGTTGTATATGGGATTATTAATAAGCATCGAATTCGGTACAATCATTATTTCATTTGTAATTGTGGTCAGTACTGTGGACAGTAATTTTATCTGGGTTACTTTTGCTTCATAACCTTCTACAAAAATTATGTCCTTTTCCTTTACCGGCTGGGAAAAGATAAGGACCAGGCCAGAAAAAAGATTGCCCACGATCCCCTGCAGGCCGAAACCGAGACCGATACCGAGTACGCCGAACATTACGGTAAGCGCCGAAATATCAATCCCGATAATTGACATACCGATAAGTACGACAAAAACCATTACAGCATAGCGTATGATGTTGATTATTGAAAATTTCCTTGACTCGCTTATTTCCTTTTTAAACAGAACAGACTGGCTGAAAACGCTTTTTGTAAATTTCCCGGCCCAGCTGGCAGCGTAGAAAACCGGTATGGCGAGAAAAAGCGTTATAAGCGAGATCGATGATGATCCGCCTTCAACAATCGGAGTATTCAGTGCCTTGAATAATACCCCGAGGAACTCAAACAGTCTTGCCCCGAACAGTCTTGCAGTAAACAGCACAAACAGAATAAAAATCAGGATCCGGCAGGCTATTTTTACCCAGCGGAATATTCTTGCCACTGCTTCTTCTTTCAGCTTCGACTTTTTCAAAACCTTTTTCAGGCTTATAATAATGATCCTGTAAATTATGTAACTGCCGATTACGGGTACAAACAGTTCAATAAGCATCCTGCCCAGACTGAAGGGAAGTACCATGCTTGAACCGATTTTTATGTTCTTTGTGAGAAGTTCCTTTAATAATTCAATAAAACTGTCCATCAGTACTATTCTTTTATATATTCAAGCAGTTCGTCAAGTTTATTTCTGTTAATAATTCCCCTGTCAAAAAGAGGTTTAAACAGCTCTTCAATTCTTGCATAGCTGTGCAGCCTGATTCCTGCCGCATCCATATCCTTCCTTCCCTGGGCACCCCTCTCCAGAAGCACCACAAGATCATTCACAACCAGCCCTTCGGCCCTCAATAATTCAGCTGCCTCAATTTTGCTTTTACCCGTTGTAATAAGATCATCCAGAAGGACAACTGTTTCGCCTTTTATATAAATGCCTTCCACCCTGTTTCCGCTGCCATGATCCTTCATGGTCATGCGCGGGTAGACAAGAGGTATCCCGGTAATCATCGAGGCAGCAGTTGCCAGCGGAAGCGCTGCCATGGGGATGCCTGCTATTCTGTCGCATTTAATCCCTTTTATCAGGGATGCATATGCTTCGGCAGTCTGCCATAAAAGTTCCGTATCCGATGAAACCTTCCTCAGATCGACATAAAAAGGCGAGATTTTCCCGGATTTAAGCGTGAACTCACCGGTTTTGAAGCATTCTGTTCTTATCAGTCCTTCAAGAACTGCGTTTTTATTTACATTGCCGCGTCCCCGCGGAGGTTTGTTTTCTTTCCTTTTTGTCAGGGCTTGTTCCACTGCCCTGCTAAAGGAATCCCTGTAATCTTTTGCGGCCTTTGCGGGATCATCCGCATTGGCAATACCGCGGACAACAACAGGCATAAGTCCCATGCCGTCGTCACGGACCCCGGCATAAGCCGCCTTTTCAGCCTCTCCGCCCTGCGCGCCGATACCGGGAGCAAGGATCCAGACATCGGAATAGCAGTTTCTGATTTTTTCCAGTGCATTGTAGTCGTTTCCCGCGACAACCAGACCGGCATTTTTGCTCCATGAAACAGCCTGGCCGGCTATTTCAACATATAAAAGATCGGTTCTGTTGTCTGTCACCACGCGCATTTCCTGGATTGTTTTCACACCGGGATTTGAGGTTCTGCACAGGAAGAAAAAGCCTTTATCAGCGTATTCGAGAAAAGGCTTTGCAGAAGACTCAGCCATATACGGACTTAAGGTGACACCATCCACTTTTAATTCCTTAAATACAGCTTTTGCATAAGCTTCGGCGGTAGCGCCGATATCACCCCTCTTGGCATCAAGCAGGACAGGAATATCTTCGGGAACCATCCTGATAGTTTCCTTCAAAGCTGCATGCCCCTGCTCTCCCCAGGCCTCATAAAATGCAATATTCGGCTTATAGCTTGCCGTATA
>CAZKOK010000629.1:0-2374 GCA_964554355.1 uncultured Spirochaetia bacterium
CCGACTTCATTTCCTTTTGCATCTTTTATTCCTTCTTTCCATTCACCGAAGTGATTAAGTCCTTCTTTCGGATGATCAATGCCCTGACCCAGCCAGTACGGCATTTTGTCGGGACCCTGAAGGATATTTGAAAAGATAACTTCCTGGTTTTTCATTGCGTTTTCGTAAATTACAGGATCGTCTTTTGCGTTAACATCCTTGATAATGCCGAAAATACCCTGTTCAACATTGACACCGCGGAATTCACCGCCGATATTTCTGAAATATACAATATCATCGCCGACAATCTTTTCACCCGGAATCATCGCTGTTGCAGTTTTTCCGCATGCTGAAGGATAGGCCCCTGCAAAATATGTCTTGCGGCCCTTGTTGAGACAGGCCATCAGGAACATATGCTCGCACAGCCAGCCTTCCTGTCCGGCTTTGTTGATCGCAAGTCTCATCGCATGTTTCTTAAGACCAATGGAATTACCAGCATACTGGTCATTCATCGAATAGACGATATTGTTCTGCGTGTCCATGTATATTCTTCTATTGTCAATATTTATTGTACATCCTCTTTCATCAAGAGGTCCGGCTGAATGAATGAACAGGAAAATATCAGCTTTTTCTTCTTTCATATTAAGAAAGTGTTTATATGCAGGCCGGTAAAGAATTGCTTCCGAGTGGGCTACGTACCATGAGTCGGTAAACTGAACACAGGGAATTGCAAAAGGACCGTTGGCAGGGCCTTCGCAGAAAAACTTGACAACAGCATCTTTTCCGGCCATGATATTTCTGGAAATTCCCATGATCTCTTCATAGGCCTGATCATAAGACAGCGAGTTCATGGCTTTCATTTTTTCCAGATTTTCAGGATAAACCATATAGCGTGTGTTTACCTTGTCCCGCGCCTGGTCGCCGTAGCCGTCCCAGTGAATAGTATGCTCGGAAAGAGCCATCGGATGTTCTTCACCCTTTTCAAGGGCCAGCTTGCGCATATACATCTCGTCTTCCTTGCTGTCATCACAGACATAAATGGAAGCGGGATTGCAATGTTCGGCAAATTCTCCGACAAAATCATAAACCTTCCGGTTTTTCAAAGCAGTCAGCCTTGAATAGCTCTGATCGCTCATCTTGTTTTTTAATAAATCATCATATTCAGGATTCATGTTTCTCTCCTCTTTTTGGCCAAAATCCCTTCGGAAAAATAAGCGGATTACTCTCCGCTTTTGTATTTAAAAAAAAAGGCTGAATAATCAGCCCTTCCGACTGAAAAACTGTACTTAACCGCCTACTACGGCAAGCAGCACGCCTGCAGCAACAGCTGATCCGATAACCCCTGCCACATTCGGGCCCATTGCATGCATAAGCAGATAGTTGTTGTGATTGGCTTCCTTGCCGACCTTGTTGGCCACACGGGCAGCCATCGGTACCGCAGACACACCGGCAGCGCCGATCAGCGGATTAATCGGGTGTTTTGAAAATTTGTTCATCAGTTTGCCGAGAAGGACACCTGCAGTTGTTCCGAATGCAAAAGCAATAAGTCCGAGTCCGAGAATACCGAGGGTTGTCCAGTTAAGGAAACTGTCAGCTGACATTTTTGAACCTACCGAAAGACCAAGCATTATTGTTACAGAGTTCATCAATGCATTCTGGGCAGTATCGGAAAGTCTGTCAGTTACGCCGCATTCCTTGATCAGGTTCCCGAACATCAGCGCACCGAGCAGCGGCGTAGCACTTGGAAGAAGAACAATACAGACACCGAGGACTATAAGCGGGAACATAATCTTTTCCCTTTTTGAAACCGGCCTGAGCTGTTCCATTTTGATCTGTCTTTCATGTTTTGTTGTAAGGAGCTTCATGATAGGCGGCTGAATAATCGGAACAAGCGCCATATAGGAATAGGCGGCAACAGCGATTGCGCCGAGGTAATAGGGAGCCAGCCGCGACGCGACAAAAATGGACGTCGGACCATCCGCACCGCCGATAATGCCAATAGAACCCGCTACATGCAGGATGGATGCTGCAACCTGTTCCCCTCCCTGATGGATGAAATCAAGACCAAGACCCTGAAGAGCAATTGTTCCAAGCAGGGCGACAAATATGCCGAATTGTGCGGCTGCACCGAGAATCAGTGTTTTCGGATTGGCCAGCAGCGGACCGAAGTCCGTCATCGCGCCTACACCCATGAAAATCAGCAGCGGAAACAGTCCGCTTTTTACACCGAAATCATAAAAAATACCGATAAACCCTGCCTTGAAATCTTCAAGATGATACAGGATACTGTGGGAATTGGCGACAGTCTCGGAAGTCATTTCGAGACTTATATGCTGAGCGATCTGGGCAAAAGGAATATTCGATAATAACATAAAGATTCTTAGTGAAATACCAG
>CAZKOK010000630.1:0-2370 GCA_964554355.1 uncultured Spirochaetia bacterium
AAAAGAAACATCCTTTTTTTGAGTTCGGTGATGCGGGTTTTTTCCTGGCAAAACAGGGCGATGAAATCGTAGGAAGGATTGCCGCAATAGAGAACCGCAGGCATGTTGAATTCCGCAGGGAAAAGATCGGCTTCTGGGGATTTTTCGAATGTATTAATGATCAGGAAACGGCTGACGCGCTTTTTGCTGCGGCAAAAAAGTGGAACCGCGAAAAGGGATACGATACCATGCGCGGGCCGATGAGCTGCGACACCCAGGACGAAATCGGCATGGTGCTTGACGGTTATGAATATATGCGCTTTTTCATCATGCCGCACAATCCTCCCTATTATATCGATCTGTGCGCAAAAGCCGGTTTCCGAAAGGCAAAGGACCTTATCTGTTTTCTGCTGGACATTGACAGCGCTGTGCCCGAAAAAATCGCAAAGCTTTCCGATATTGTCATAGCCCGTCTTAAAAAACGCGGATTTCTGTTCAGAACGCTTGATAAAAAAGCTGTTGTTGATGATTTTAAAAAAATAATGGTCGTCTATCACGAAGGATGGAAAGATAACTGGGGGTTTGTGCCGGCCAGCGACCGGCAGTTCTATGAACTGGCCGATAACATGAAGCTAATCGCCGATACCGATCTTGTCATACTTATCGAAGGTCCCGAAGATCCTGAAACGGGCGAAAGGACCCCTGCGGCAATGTCAGTTGCCCTGTATGACTGGATGGAAAGCACTTTCTGGGCCCGGAAATTCCCGTTCTGGATGCAGGAAGTCATGCAGCTCCTGAATCTTCTTTTCAGGCTTTTTATCAAACGCAAACCGAAATTCAACCGGGGAAGAATGTTCCTGGCCGGTGTTCATCCAAAATTCCGCGGACAGGGCCTTGATTCCCTTCTGTATGTTCTGCCATTCCGTGCAGGCCAGGACCTCGGTGTTAAATGGGCCGAACTGTCCTGGGAACTTGAAGACAATTATGCAATATTAAGCCCGATTGAAAAGGTCGGCGGCAAAATGTACCGCAAACTCAGGGTCTGGGACGCAGACACGAAATAGGGAATTTATTTTTTTTGATAGAAAACCTCATCCTGCCGGATGAGGTTTTCTATGCGTCACCGCCAATAAGTCCTGCGGCAGTCCACATAAGCGGGGCCTGGCCGTGGTTGTCGCCCTTTATTTTTGGTCTTTCAAAATAATAGTTTTCTTCGTCATTATCATATCTGTCGCCGGATTCCGGATGCGAAGATGGTTTATAAGCCCATTTGCTTATGTCTTTCAGTTTTCCGTTATTATCAATTCTTCCGCATAATGCGATCCATGCGTCCCTTGCCGGCTGACCGTAAACAGACGGGTCCAGCCATCCTCTTTTAACTCCGCTTAGGAAAGCATAGCAGAACATCGCACTTCCCGAGGTCTCAGCCCAGTTTCTTTTGTCATCCGAATCAATTATCTGCTTCCAGAGACCGCCGTCTTTTCCGCTTTTTATACGATATTTCAAAAGGCCGACCATCATTTTCAGAAATCCTGACATTATTTTTCCGTATCTGCTGTGACTATCAGGCAGAACATGCAGCAGTTCCGTCATACCTGCTGCAGCCCATCCGTTTCCCCTGCCCCATTTATGATAAAAATCCCTGTGGTGGTAAAAAAGTCCGTCATCCTGCTGAAGTTCTGTCAGATAATCCGACATCATTGCAGCTGCAGTATTTATATATTTAAGGTCTCCGCTGCATTTAAAAGCCATTACCTGCAGGCTTGTAATCATGTACATATCGTCAATTGCATACCGTATCTGTTTATCAATAAAATCAAATTGATGTTCGGCAATTGAAAGGCCTTCTTCCAGGTATTTTTTATTCCCCGAAACAAGGAACAATTCAAGAGGAACAATCCCGAAAACATTATTGTCCACATGCCCTTCACTTTCCAGAAGTACCGAGTAAGTGGACTCAAACGGATCGTATTTGCTGATAAGCCGGGCAATCAGCCCGCCGTCTCCGAGAGCACAGGCAGCCTTCAGAGCGCCGTACCATGCTACCGCTTCTTTGTAATGCTTGCAGCTGTCTACGGTCCGGGAACAGAACAGTTCTGCCGCTTTTTTCCCGACCGATGCCGGATCAGCAAAATCCGGCCAGTTGTTCAGGTATTTAGCAAAAACTGTTTTCTGTCTGAACGTTTTTTTATTGTGCTTATAAGTATTATCCTGCATTCAGATAAAGATTAACATATTTATAAGCATTCATCCATCATCATGAAAAAAAACTGCCTTAAGAAGATGGCTCGAGGATTACGCTCCCGCTGACAGAAAGAGGAAGAACAAATTCAAGCGGTCCGCCAAGATCTGCGCTTACCGTCATGCTACCCGGAATCGAATAATCGACCG
>CAZKOK010000631.1:0-2356 GCA_964554355.1 uncultured Spirochaetia bacterium
TCCAAAGGGCCGGGCTACAAACTCGCTGCAATTGTCGGAAACGGTCTCCTTTATCTGCTTTCAAGAGACGAGAGTTTGCAATCAATCAGGGATCTTGACGGAGTAAAGATTTATGCTACCGGTAAGGGTGCTACCCCCGATTATCTGTTCAGTTATCTGGCAGGAAAAGCCGGGATAAATGCACTGGCTGATTATACATACAATAATCCGACCCAGCTTGTTCAGCTTTATCTTGCAGGTGAAATCGATACGGTTATTCTCCCTGAACCATTTGCCACGCAGATAAAGCTGAAAGCCCCGGCGACAAAGACGGTTGTTGATTTTCAGGAAGAGTGGAAGAAGGTATCCGGTTCGGAAAAGACTTATCCGATTTCGGCTCTGGTTGTTTCCCCGGAACTGGCAGAATCACATCCGCAAACAATTAAGGCGTTCCTGAAAGCCTATAAGGAATCAATTGATTTTGTTAATTCAAATCCGGAAGAAGCAGGAATTCTTATTGAAAAATTCGGAATTTTCCCGCAAACTCTATCAGTACCGGCAATACCGGGCTGTAATCTTGTCTTTATCCCTGCAGAGGATGCAAAAGAAGATGTTACTGCCTTTCTGCAGGTTTTGCTGGATTCAGATCCTGTATCAATAGGCGGTCAGCTTCCGGATGAAGCGTTCTACGGTTCGTTTTAATTTATATTTTCTTTTGGGTATTGTTTTCATTATCGGCGTATGGAAAATCCTCTCGCTGGTTATGAAGTCCGGAATCATTTTCCCGCCGCCCGAACAGGTATTTCTTGTATTCATTAAAAAACTACCGACTGTTTCATTCTGGAAGAATACAGGGATTTCGGCATTAAGGGTAACGGAAGGTTTTCTTCTTTCGTTAATGACGGGTATTGCTGCGGGAATTCTGTGCGGCAGTTATGCCGGGCTGAATTCTTTTATGAAACCTTTTATATCGCTTGTCAGGGTAGTTCCTGTCCTTTCCATCATATTGATTGCGGTTATCTGGCTGGATTCGCCGCAGGTCCCCGTTTTTGTTTCTTTTCTGATGGCATTCCCGATAATTACGGGAAATACTATTGAAGGGATGAATTCCAGGGACCGCAAGCTTGATCAGATGGCTGAAATATACGGCCTGGAGAAAAAAGCCAGGCTTGTTTCAGTTACAATTCCCCAGCTTTTTCCATTTATTTCCGCAGCGGTGAAGACATCTCTCGGGCTTACCTGGAAAGTGGTAATTGCCGCAGAAATACTCAGCCTTCCGCGCTACGGCATAGGTTCGGCCATGCAGAATTCACAGCTTCAGATAGAGACAGCAGATGTATTCAGCTGGACTGTTGCAGCCGTCGCGGTTTCTGCCCTGTTTGAACTTGCAGCCAGACTGATCATGACCGCTTTTGACTGGAGGAAGAAAAGTGGTCAGGCTTGAAAACATCTGTAAATCATTTGATGATATGAAAATCCTTGATAATTTTTCACTTGATCTGAAGCCCGGCACAGTTACAAGCCTTCTCGGCCCCTCCGGCTGCGGCAAAACGACAATCTGCAATATCATTTCGGGGCTGACGGAGATGGACTCGGGGGAAATTACAGGCGTGGATAAAGTCAGTTATCTGTTTCAGGAACCGAGACTTCTGCCCTGGTACAGCGTATATAAAAACCTGGATATCGTGCTTAAAAAACATTTTGAAGAAGACAGAAGAAAAGAACAGATTAATGAGATGCTGAATATGGTGGATATGCTGGAATATTCATCGTATTATCCGTCCCAGCTCTCGGGCGGTATGACCCGCCGCGTATCTCTGGCAAGAGCATTTGTATTTCCCGGGGAACTGGTTCTTATGGATGAACCATTTCAGGCAATTGATTTGAAAAGAAAGCTTGAACTTGTGAATTATGTAAACAGGGTCTGGCAGAACACAAAAAAGACTTCACTGTTTGTAACACATGATATTACCGAAGCCATTCTTCTTTCAGACACGATTATCGTTCTTTCTGACAAGCCCGCCCGGATTAAAGCGGAAATCGGGAATACTGTTCAGAGGGAATCAAGAACCCTGAATAACAGTAAACTGGTTGATATTGAGAAGAAACTGTATCCGCTGCTTGTGGAATAAAAAAAAGAAACATCCCCGCAAATGAAGCTGCAATTACCAGGCTGCAATATTCAGGCCGCAATTATCAAGTCTCAAGTATCAAGCCGCAAAAATCAAGTCACAAAATCAAGCTGCACATCAGGTATGAGGATGTTTCGTAAAATACAATTTAATAAATAGGATGCCCTTTTATGAAAGCAAAAAAAAAGTGTGCCGCCGATCAGAATCGAACTGATGACACGAGGATTTTCAGTCCTCTGCTCTAC
>CAZKOK010000632.1:0-2335 GCA_964554355.1 uncultured Spirochaetia bacterium
GGTGGCGTAGCTCAGTTGGTAGAGCAAGCGGCTCATATCCGCTCGGTCAGGGGTTCAAGTCCCTTCGCCACTAAACTGAAAGGAGCGAAAGCTCCTTTTTTTATTGCTTACTTGGTTTTTGCAGCAAAGGCGAAGCAGTTACTTGATCACTGCTGAGCCTTCCCCGGGATGAGGAACGGTCGTCTGACCACTGAATCCTGGATTCAGCGGCTTACCGCCAAACTTTGGTTTAGTGGTCAGACGAACCAGACGAATCCCGATAAAAAGGGGTTCAAGTCCCTTCGCCACTATTCAAAGGGAGCGCCAGCTCCCTTTTTTGTTGATATTTTCCGGTTTTTAATGGAGAATGATGAAGTATGTATGGGAAATTCTGTCTTTATGGATTTCTGAAAAACCTCAAGTTCTTTGACCCGTTTCTTGTCCTTTTTTTCAGGGAAGCGGGACTCTCATTTTTTGAAATCGGGGTCCTTTTTTCGATCAGGGAAATCAGCACCAACATCATGGAAATTCCGTCAGGAATTGCAGCGGATATATTCGGAAGACGTTCCTCCATGGTTGTTTCTTTTGCTGCATATATACTTTCATTTGTCATTTTTTATATCTTTCCGGGCTTTGTTCCGGCAATATTTGCAATGATTATGTTTTCGGTCGGGGAAGCATTCAGGACAGGAACCCATAAGGCAATGATTCTGACATATCTTGAAAATAATAATATGCTGGATGAGAAAGTAAAATACTACGGAAAGACCAGAAGCTGGTCGGAAATAGGATCGGCAGTATCGGCTGTTATTGCCGCTTTCATTGTTTTTTATTCAGGCTCATACAGATATGTTTTTCTTTTTTCGGCAGTCCCTTATGTCGCCGGGCTGTTACTGATGCTGTCGTATCCGAAGGAACTGGACGGGGTTGAGAGCAGGGACATGCACAGCGCAAAAGAAATTCTTCAGGAATTCTGGAGGATGCTCAGGCATCCCAAAATTATAAAACCGATAATCAGATTTTCACTGTTCCATGGAAGCTTTAAAAGCATAAAGGATTACATCCAGCCGGCAATTGTTGCTTTTGCACTCAGCATACCGGTACTTGTATCCCTGGAAGACCAGAAGAGGACATCAATATTCGCGGGAATCGTTTACTGCATTCTTTATCTGCTGTCAAGTACTGCAAGCAGGAATTCCCACCGTCTGACAGAAAAAATCAGCCATCTGCCGACGCTGCTGGGTTTCCTTTACCTGGGTTCAGCCGGAATACTCGTACTTATAGGTGTGTTCGTGAAAATTCCGCTAATTATGATATTGCTGTTTATCATGCTGTTTCTTGTGATGAACCTGATTCGGCCGATTCAGGTAGGGCTTATGGGCGGACTGATCAAATCCAGAGTATTTGCATCCGGCCTGTCTGTTGAGTCACAGACCACATCGCTGATGACAGCTGTGATTGCACCTGTATTCGGACTGCTTGTCGACAAATTCCATCAGCAGACTGCATTTATAGCTGCCGGAACATTTCTGCTGGTTGTATTTCTGATACTTCCGGGCAGGACCAGGGAAGGAAAGGCTTAATAAAAGCGGAGACTTATCAGTAAATTTTCAGATACCCCTGTATTATTGAGGTTCATTTTCCAGATTCCCCAGGATTTCCCAGGCGGTCTTAATATGTTCTTTTGCGGCTTCCTGCCAGTAATAAAAATGGCTGTCGTAGAAATTATCTTTTGCGATGTATTTCCTTGGCTTCAGGATTGATGTTCTGTAAAGAAGTGAATCCATCAGCCAGAGAAAACGACTGTATCCGTTGTATATTTTTTCATCTTTGATGTCGCTGAAGTCCCTGATGGCCTGATCAATCCAGACGGTACGTGAGTATCGTGGTATTTCTTCGGCAATTATAAAATCAAGGATCCTTTCACGTCCTTCTTTGCGCGGAGAACCGTTTCCCATAATCTGTTTATAATCATCCATAATGAATTCTTCATCATCATATGTTTTCCCGGTATAAAGACAAAGATACCTGTAAATCTTTCTGGCTGCGTCAACACAGCGGGTGAAATTTCTGACGGTGGCATTATCTCCGGCAAGCCGCGGGTCCTGCCATACAAGTGAAGGGTCATCAGGCTTTTTGAGGGCCTGGGCATGTCCTATGGCCGGAATAATATTTGAATCGCTGATAATATTCCAGTTTTCAAGTTTGCCTGAAAAATTCTGATGGGCATAGGAATCTGCGAAAGTATGCAGCGCGATCCCTATCCGGTAAATGTTTTTTGTCTGCAGGGCATTAATAAACAGGTTTTTAACATTTTCCGAATTAGCGGCACAATTATACGGGTTAATCTTGCCAT
>CAZKOK010000633.1:0-2311 GCA_964554355.1 uncultured Spirochaetia bacterium
TGAATTCTCATGCTTGTAGGATTTCAGACCCTTTCCCTTTATGCTTACAGGGGACCCTGCCGTTATCACATCGTCCGACCTTCTGCTGAACATGTCCGTAATATAGCTTATAAAGAAATTGCTTTTGCTTTTCCTGCATTTATTAAAGCGGACACCCTTGCAGACATCGCGGTTAAGGTGTATGGCCGGGCGGATGACTACTTTGGCCTTGTGCTTTTTGTAGTTGATTTTTTCGTCGTATTCCTCGAAACCGCCCGACATGGAAAGATCGGCCCTGAATATCCCGGTGCTTACCGTATTCCCCCTGTGCAGCTGCTCTTTTACGATCTGCTCGTAAAGATCGATGACAGCCAGCGCCTCCTGCCGGGTAACCGTACTGTTGCGCCTGACCATCTCTTCGACGATCCTTCCGTTGGTCATGACCTGCTGGTGCAGAACTTTGCCCTTATACCTGCTTCCTGCAGCCAACTGGTTTCTTGTTACTTCGTACTCTATCGTATGTTCTTTCATAGTATATTCCGTGTGCATTATAGTAAGCTTTTATGAAATTTACCATACTTATAAATAAAATTGACCAAATTAAAAAAATAAATAGACAAAGGCTGTAAAATAAATAGACAAGATATGTTAATAGTATAAACATTAAGTGTCTGCGGGATGGCAAAGGTGTTTGTCTGCAGTCAGGTAATTACTGTGCTGCGGTCAATTGCATAGTAAGGATATTGGGCAGCTTGCTGATGGGGAAGATTCTGTTTGATTTATTTATTTTGAATTTATTCATAGAAGAAAGAATATAGCCGCCCGCTCGTTTCACTCGCTGGATTAACGCGGATCTTTTACCATAACCTTACTTAATTTTGGGAAAAAATCCTTAAGTATAAAACGCCTTGTAAATAATTATATTAATTAATGGTTGGCATCATCCGTATCTTTTCCGCGATAATCCGCGGAATCCAGCGACCAGAGGGAGCGGGCGGCCATTCTCCCCTTTTCTCTGTACCATTTCTTTCAATAAGAAATTAGAATCGCCGCCCGTTCCGGCTTCGCCTCCACTGGACTTTCGCGACAATGCTGCGCATTACACCTTACGCGATAATACCTTCGGTATTACGCTATCGGTCAACGGCTATCGTCTGACAGATTACGCCCGCTTCGCTGGATTAACGCGGATTTTTTACAAAAACCTTACTTAATTTTGGGAAAAAATCCTTAAGTATAAAACGCCTTCTGATGCAAGTTTTTTCAGTGACTGAGAAGTCCTGACGTTTATTACCACCCTGTGCCTTGAAGGATCGTATTCATCCTCCATCGAATCAAACGAACCCCTTATGCTCACTTTTACGTTGAACAGGCCGGTCTGGACTGTAAAGCCCATCTTCAAGCTGCTTGTTACCACTTCTTCCAGGTGTTCGAGCACAGAAGCTATTTCCTGCCTGGTCACAGTGGTATTCCTGTCAACGATCATGCTGATAAGATCCTCCCGGGTTACTAATCCCCTGGATTTTACTTTCGCGTAAAAGGAAGTATCTTCCTCTTCGCCGCGCATGAAGTTTTCGTACAGCGCGTACCCTGTTGTTTTTGCCGTGTTTGCCATTTTTTGGCCTCCTTATATGTTACCGGACAGCAATTCGGGACAACGTCCTGGTTGCCGTCTCTATATGCTAAAAACCCTGAATGGCTGTGAGTACCGGAGTTTTTGGGGAAAAAAGTGAAAAAAAATCAGGAAAAATACAAAAAAGCCGGTCATTCCCGTGCAGGCGCTAACTATTACCCATAAGTCTGAAAAGAAAGAATGGCCGCCCGCTCCCGCTGGTCGCTGGATTTCGCCCGTTCTCTGACCAAAAAATCAAAGATTTTATTGTTCAGATCACTGGATTAACGCTGAAGGAGTCTGAATATAACGATCGTTGTACACAGGTAATAACGGTCGTTAACTGCGGAGTTTAACGACTTGTTTCTCAATGTTTGTCGGTCGTTGTACGGAGCGGATAACGGTCGTTGTACGGAGAGGGTAACGGGTGGTTTTTTTGGGGATTTTATATTGATGCGGCGATGCGTAATTAATTTTTATTATTCTTGTATTGATTTCCAGGCATACGGATTCTTCAGGATTCAAAGAAGTTCTGTAATCAGAGCCTTCTTTTTTATACAGTTCATAAAAGCGGACTGCTTTCCGGGCCTGGCAGACCTGTTGCGGCTCATATTTTTTGTCCAGCGTGTTATAGAAAGATCCTGCGGTTTCGCCTGATTTTTTATGCTTTTCGTATAGATCCGTCCGGAACAAATAATAATTTGCATAAGAAGGTGATCA
>CAZKOK010000634.1:0-2311 GCA_964554355.1 uncultured Spirochaetia bacterium
TGCCCCTTTGAAATGGGTCATTTCGGCATCGATTTTATTGGCTGTCAGGGCTGCCTTTCCTGCCGCCTGCGCTATGGA
This sequence comes from uncultured Spirochaetia bacterium, assembly GCA_964554355.1. Taxonomy (GTDB): domain Bacteria; phylum Spirochaetota; class Spirochaetia; order CAZKOK01; family CAZKOK01; genus CAZKOK01. The sequence continues at coordinate 79 of CAZKOK010000634.1, forward strand.
GTCATAATTTATCCCGGAATACAAACTGTGATTTGCATATTCAAGTCCGCGAAGATTTTTATAATCTTCTTCATCCATCCAGCTGCCGAAGCCTGCAGGCATCAGCTGTACATCTCCATGAATAATCCGTACCCTGTCACCCGTTGTTCCGATATTTCTTTTTATAAGAAAATGCTTGCGGACCTCCCTTTTCCCGGTATCAGGATTTATTTCCATATCGATATCCACAAAAGAAAGTGTCAGCATGTAAATCACACGCTGGACAATATCAAAAAGCGTTCCTTTTGACATGTAATCGGGATTTTCAAATATAATAACCTCGCCGTGTGCGGGGTCCTTGATTCCTTTAAGCTTTCCGAATGCAGGAAGAATTTCCGGTCCGTAAACAATCTTGTTTACAAAAATTCTGTCGCCTTCCAGAAGTGTATCTTCCATCGAAGGAGACGGGATCATATAAGCCTGAAAAAGCCACTGATTAATAAGAAGCACAACTCCGGCTGCCCAGAAAAAAGCTTCAATCCAGTCACGGGCTACACTTTTCATGGCCTGTTTCTTTTTCTTTTTCATGATGCGGCGTTTCCGCCAGGTAAGAACCCGTTCTGTAACGGTTGCGATATTGTCAAGAAACATAGATCCTCCGCTTTTTGAAGATATCATATAAAATTAAATATATGCAACATAAATGAACAGAAGCAATAAAGTTTATTAAGAGAATAAAAAATAAGACTCCATAAGTTGACGGTTTAATAAAAAAAACAATATAATCCGGTCATGAAGAAAGAAGAACTGAAAAAGCTCGATATAGATTCTATCGAGGTAAAGCTGCCTGAAATACTCGGTATCAAACCGCGCATTTACCTTACCGTAATATATTCGATAATAATACTCCTCATTTTATTTTTTGTTTTCATGTTTCCGGGGCTCAGGAAAAACGGCACATGGTATTACCTGACTTCCTCCAGCCCGGGCAGCGCCGTCTTTATTGACGGCAGTTATGCAGGGAGTACACCGGGTGAGTTTTTTATTGAAAAGGGAAACAGGAAAATCCGGGTACAGCATCCGCATTACGATGATCTGAATCTTGATCTTGACGTTAAGGGCAGACTGTTTTTTACTCTCTTCTCACATAAAAATGAGGACCTTGTATTTGATATGTCTCTGAATGATCCCCAGGGACTTTATGATGATTCAATTATGGAGATATCACGCTGGGGGCTTATACAATATTCAGGAGAAAATTATCAGCCCCGGCCTGTACTTGGCCCTGCTGTAGCCAGTCTGCTTAATACCGGGCATAAAGAGCTTGCAGAAACTCTGCTTAACGAATCTCTTGCTCATGTTACAAACAAATATATGCTTGCAGACTGGATGAAAGCTGACAGTATGGTTATTGCCGGCAGCTATTCCCTGGGCGGCATTTACAGCGCTGTTTCGGTTTTTGATTTCCTGCAGAAAATGGAAGAATATCCGAATCTTCTTTACCTGCTTTATTCATTAAGTTTCAGCAATGCTATACAGAAAGCTGAAATATACGGCAGTGATATTTATAAAAAAACTACTGCACTGATTAAATCATCAGAGGAAAGACCTGCAGACAATGATCTATCCGTCAAGGACCTTAAAATTGACGGAATGATATTAAAATATTTTAAAGTCGGAAACTATATAAGCGGAAAGCCTGAAGACAATCTTGGTCTGGACTTTTTCGGAACGGCAGAACAGCCCGTCATGCTTTACACCGGTGATTTTTACCTGCTTGACAGGGAAGTCACAAATTCCGCCTTTAAAATATTTCTGTCTGAAACGCCTTACTGGAACCGTAATAACCTGGAAGAACTGATCAGCCGGGGATATGTCAATGAATCATATCTTTCCGACATTGATACTGCGGATGATGTAATGCCGGTTTATTATATCTCCTGGCATGCAGCTGAAGCATTCTGTTCCTGGCTTAATGACAAAATTCCTGCTTCTCTTAAAAATCAGGGATACAGGGCATCTTTGCCGGATGAAGCGCAGTGGGAATTTGCCATGCTGTTAAACAGCGAAGAGCAGCCTGTTTTTAAAAAAAGCGGGATAACCGGTCCTGAGGCTGTAAACGGCAGGCTGGCTGGCAGTGCGGGTGTTTATGATATGTACGGTAATCTCTGGGAATGGTGCAGCAACTGGTATACTCCTGCCGGCCGGTTTTTCACCGACCTGGAGGGCAATACAGGATATTCCAGTACCAGTG